>NZ_JBIWEF010000005.1:345670-581475 GCF_044762405.1 Streptomyces sp. NPDC097107
GGGGGGGGGGGGGGGGGGGGGGGGGGGGGGGGGGGGGGGGGGGGGGGGGGGGGGGGGGTTGGTGGGGGGGGGGGGGGGGGGGGGGGGGGGGGGGGGGGGGCGGGCCCCCCCCCCCCCCCCGCCGGCCGCGTCACTGCTGGTGCAGTCCGCAGTCCGCAGTCCGCAGTCCGCAGTCCGCGGTCCGACAGGGCAGGCCCACGGCCGCGGTCTGCGGCGCCGAGTACGTCACCCGGGGCACGGCCGCGTAGTCGACGGGCGCGGACGGCGCGCCCCGCCGCTCAGCCCCCGCCCCCCTCCTCCGTCCCCACCCGCTCCAGCAGCGCCACCGGCACCCCCGCGAAAAGGTCCTCCACGCGCGCGTGCCCCGTGAACTCGCGCCCGGGCGTCAGGGCGTCGGCCCACCGGCCCGGCGGCAGGGGCAGCGTCGTGCCGTGCCAGCCTCCTGCCTCGGCCAGCCGCAGTGACAGCCGGGTCACGGCCGTCACGACGTCCCCGGAGCGGACGAACGCCACGCAGTGCGCCGCCGCGTGACCCTCGGCGGGCAGCGGCTCGTACGTCGCCGCGTCGCCGAACGCGCCGGGTCGCCGCGCCCGCAGCGCGAGCGCCGCCCGGGTCACCGCGCCCTTCTCACCGCCCTCGCCGCCCTCGCCGCCCTCTCCGAACCGCACGGGACGGCGGTTGTCCGGGTCCACCAGGGCCAGGTACTCGCCCTCCGTGCCCTGGTAGAGATCCGGCACCCCCGGCATCGTCAGGTGCGTCAGGGCCGTACCGAGGACGTTGGCCCGGACGTGCGGCTCCAGGGCGTCGCGGAAGGCGACCACCCGCTCGCCCGGCGCGCCGCACGGCCCCGCCGCCACGAACCGGGCCACCGCCTCCTCGTACGGCGGCTCCTGCTCCGTCCAGCTGGTGTACATCCCCGCCTCGCGCACATGCTTCAGCAGCGCCTCCCGCACGCGCTCGCCCGCCGCCGGCCCCAGCCCGAACACCGTCTGCCAGGCCGCCCACGCCAGCTGCGCGTCCGGTACGCCCTCGCCGGTGCGGGTGACCTCCGTGAGGACGTCCGCCCACCGCTCGGGGCACTCCGTGAGCACCGCCAGCGCGGCGCGCACGTCGGCGCTGCGCTTGGTGTCGTGCGTCGAGACCACCGTGCCGGTCGCGGGCCAGTCGCGCTGCACGCGCGCGCAGTACGCGTGGAACTCCTCCGGCGACAGGGCCGGACTCCCCGGGTTCCCGCCCACCTCGGTCGCCGAAAGCAGCGGCACGTAGCGGTAGAACGCCGTGTCCTCCACCGACTTGGCGCGCAGCGCCGACGCCGTCTGCGCGAACCGCGTACGGAACTCCACGTGCTCCGGCCCGTCCCCGAACCGCCCCAGCACCAGGCCCCGCACGACGTCCACCGCGCCGGCCTCCTCCGGCACCGCGAAGGCGAGCCGCGCCTCGTCCGCCGCCTCCTCGGTGACGACCGCCGCCGCGTCCACCGACGCGTACGGCCGGTACACCTCCAGCCGGACCAGCAGCTCCCGCAGCGCCGTGCGCAGCGCCCACGGCGCCCGGTCGCGCAGCGCGGCGTCCGGGGAGGCGACGCACAGGCGATGGGCCACCCGGGTCAGCCGGTCCATCTCGGTGGCCAGCTCGTGCGTGAGCACCTTGTACGCCGCCCGCCGCACCGTCGCCGCCCAGTCGCCGCCCCGGTCCGTCTGCGGGGCGGCGAACCTGCGGTACTGGCCGAGGAGTTCCCCGTACCCGGCCGGGTCGGTGAAGAGCCCGTCGATGTGCCGCAGCGCGTCGTAGCCGGTCGTGCCCGCGACGGGCCAGGCGGCGGGCAGCCGCTCGCCGTCCGCGAGGATCTTCTCCACGACCGTCCACCGGCCGCCGCTCGCCTCGTGCAGCCGCCCGAGGTAGGTGTCGGGGTCGGCGAGGCCGTCGGGGTGGTCGACGCGCAGGCCGTCGATCACGCCCTCGTGCAGCAGCCGCAGAACCGTGGCGTGCGTGGCCTCGAACACCTCCGGGTCCTCCACGCGTACGCCGATGAGCTCGGAGATGCTGAAGAAGCGCCGGTAGTTCAGGTCGGTGCGGGCGAGCCGCCACCACACGGGGCGGTACCACTGCGCGTCCAGCAGCTGCGGCAGCGGCAGGTCACCGGTGCCGTCCCGCAGGGGGAACGCGTGGTCGTGGTAGCGCAGTACGTCGCCGTCGACCCGTAGCTCGTCCAGCACCTCGCCGACCGGGGCGCCGAGCACCGGCATCAGCACCTGGCCGCCCTGGGCCTCCCAGTCGATGTCGAACCACCGCGCGTACGGCGACTTCGGCCCCTCCCGCAGCACCTCCCACAGGGCGCGGTTGTGCCGGGGCGACATCGCCATGTGGTTCGGCACGATGTCCACCACCAGGCCGAGACCGTGCTTCCGCGCGGTGCGCGCCAGTGCCCGCAGTCCGTCCTCGCCGCCCAGTTCCTCGCGCACGCGCGCGTGGTCCACGACGTCGTAGCCGTGCAGCGAGCCCGGCACCGCCTCCAGGACCGGGGACAGATGCAGGTGCGTGACGCCGAGCGAGGCCAGGTACGGTACGGCCGCCGCCGCGGCCGAGAAGGGGAACTCGGGCTGCAACTGCAGCCGATACGTGGCCAGAGGGGTCATGGGGGCCGTGGGGGCCGTGGGGGCCGTGGAGATCGCTGGCACCGCCGGGTCGGGTCGCTCAGGTGTCATGGAAACCTACGTACCCGCCTCGCCGCCTTTCGTGTCATCGGCCCCTCCACGGGCGTACGCGCGCGTGGCTGGCTTCGAGCGATGGGGAGCAGTGGGGACACCGGACGGGGAGGCGCGCTGGAGACGTACCGAGAGGTGATCGACCTGACCGGGCCGCTGCTGCCGGTGGTGTCCTTCCTGGGACGGCTGCCGACGGCCACGATCCAGTTCGGCAGTGTCCTGCTGGTCGCCCGCACGAGCGGCTCGCCGGCCGTCGCGGGGCTGACCGGCGGAGCGCTCGCCCTCGGTCAGGTCGCCTGCGGCCCGCTGGTCGGCCGGCTCGCGGACCGGCGCGGCCGGCGCACCGTCGTCCTGGTCGGCCCGGCCCTGGTCGGCCTGGCGGCGATCCTCGCCCACCCGGCGTACGCCCTGACCGGCGCCGCCGTACTCGTCGCGGTGTGCGGCACCGCCTTCGCCCTGCATCCGACGGCCCGCGCGGCGGCGACCTCGGCCGTCGGGGCGACGGGCACGCCGGGCGGCTTCCGCGGCCGCCCCCGCGTGCCCCGCGCGGTGCACGCCCTGCGGGCCTCGCTCGCCCTCCGGAGGGCGATGTTCAGGGCCTGCCAGGCGGGGCTCACCGCGCTCACCGAGCGGCTCGGGCAGCCGGAGCAGGCGGGGCTCGTCTACGCCGCGAGGGGAGTGATGAGCGCGATCGCGGGTCTCGCCATGGCCGTCTTGCCCGCCCGGGTGGGACTGCGGGCGCGCCGGTGGGCGGCCACCGCGACGGCGTGCGCCCTGTCGTTGCTCCTGCTGTGGACGGACGGCCTGACCGGCCTGTACGTGGTGGTCACCGTCCTGGGCATCGCCCGCGCCCCTCACCTGATCACCGTGTTCGCGCTCACGAGCGGACGGTGCCGCGGGCCCGGCTCGCCGAGGCCATGGCCTTCGCGACCAGCGCGATCGTCGGCGGTCAGGCCCTCGCGGTCGCCGTCACCGGCCGCCTCGCCGAGTCCCACGGCCCGGTCGCGGCGTCCGCGGCGGCGCGTGTGACCGCAGCGCTCGCCTGCGTGATCGCCCTGGCGGCGCGCCCGGCGCCGGGCAGCGGAGCGGTCCTCCACGCGCGTGTGGAGGACCGCTCCGGCAACACGGTGCCCTAATGGCCCGACCGGCGGATGAAGCCGCAGGACGGGCCTCCTAGACCGGCCGCTGCAGCACCGTCATGCTCCGGTCCACCAGCGTCAGCCGGTCCCCGGCCTGCACCTTCGGGCCGGTGTCCGAGGGGGCCCCCTCCGTGCGGGCGGTGTCCACGATCACCTCCCACTGGCGGCCGTGGTCGACCGGTACCACGAAGTCCAGCGTTTTGGGCGAGGCGTTGAACATCAGCAGGAACGAGTCGTCGGAGATGCGTTCCCCGCGCGCGCCGGGCTCGGAGATCGCGTTGCCGTTCAGGAACACCGTGAGGGCCGACGCCCGCGCCGAGTTCCAGTCCCGCTGGGTCATCTCCGCACCCTCGGGGGTGAACCAGGCGATGTCCGACAGTTCGTCGTGGGTGCCCTCCACGGGACGTCCGTGGAAGAAGCGCCGCCTGCGGAAGACCGGGTGGTCCTTGCGCAGCCACACCATCGCGCGGGTGAACTCCAGCAGCCCGGTGGCGGTGACGTCGCCGTCGCCGTCGCCGTCCGGCCACGCCACCCACGACAGCTCGTTGTCCTGGCAGTAGGCGTTGTTGTTGCCCCGCTGGGTGCGGGCGAACTCGTCGCCGTGGCTGATCATCGGCACGCCCTGCGAGAGCAGCAGGGTGGCGATGAAGTTCCGCATCTGCCGCGCCCGCAGCTCCAGTACCGCCGGGTCGTCGGTCTCGCCCTCGGCCCCGCAGTTCCAGGACCGGTTGTGGCTCTCGCCGTCCCGGTTGTCCTCGCCGTTGGCGTGGTTGCGCTTGTCGTTGTACGCCACCATGTCGTGCAGGGTGAAACCGTCGTGGCAGGTGACGAAGTTGATCGAGGCCAGCGGGCGGCGGCCGTCGTCCTGATAGAGGTCGGACGATCCGGTCAGCCGGGACGCGAACTCCGCCAGCGTGCGCTGCTCACCGCGCCACAGGTCCCGCACCGTGTCCCGGTACTTGCCGTTCCACTCGGTCCACAGCGGCGGGAAGTTGCCCACCTGGTAGCCGCCCTCGCCCACGTCCCACGGCTCGGCGATCAGCTTCACCTGCGAGACCACGGGGTCCTGCTGCACCAGGTCGAAGAACGACGACAGCCGGTCCACCTCGTGGAACTGCCGGGCCAGGGTGGCGGCGAGGTCGAAGCGGAATCCGTCGACGTGCATCTCGGTGACCCAGTACCGCAGTGAGTCCATGATCATTTGAAGGACGTGCGGGGAGCGCATGAGCAGGGAGTTCCCGGTGCCCGTGGTGTCCATGTAGTAGCGGGGGTCGTCGGTCAGCCGGTAGTACGAGGGATTGTCGAGGCCCTTGAAGGACAGCGTCGGGCCCAGGTGGTTGCCCTCGGCGGTGTGGTTGTAGACCACGTCGAGGATGACCTCGATGCCCGCCTCGTGCAGCGCCTTCACCGCCGACTTGAACTCCAGCACCTGCTGGCCGCGGTCGCCCCACGACGCGTACGCGTTGTGCGGGGCGAAGAAGCCGATCGTGTTGTAGCCCCAGTAGTTGTTCAGGCCCATGTCCACCAGGCGGTGGTCGTTGACGAACTGATGGACCGGCATCAGCTCCAGCGCGGTCACCCCCAGCCCGGTGAGGTGCTCGATGAGCGCCGGGTGCGCGAGGGCCGCGTAGGTGCCGCGCAGTTCCTCGGGGAGGCCCGGGTGCCGCATGGTCAGGCCCTTCACGTGGGCCTCGTAGAGCACCGTGTGGTGGTACTCCGTCCGGGGGCGCCGGTCGTCGCCCCAGTCGAAGTAGGGGTTGACCACGACCGACGACATCATGTGCGGAGCCGAGTCGAGGTCGTTGCGCCGGCCGGGGTCGCCGAAGTGGTAGCCGTACACCTCCTCGCCCCACTGGATCGAGCCGCTGATCGCGCGCGCGTACGGATCGAGCAGCAGCTTGGCGCTGTTGCAGCGCAGCCCGCGCTCCGGGGCGTACGGGCCGTGCACGCGGTAGCCGTACCGCTGCCCGGGCATCACGCCCGGCACGTAGGCGTGCCGTACGAACGCGTCGCTCTCCCGCAGCTCGACCGCGGCCTCCGAACCGTCGTCGTGCAGCAGACACAGCTCTACTCGGTCGGCGGCCTCCGTGAAGACCGCGAAGTTGGTGCCGGCGCCGTCGTACGTGGCACCGAGTGGATACGCCTCTCCAGGCCAGACCTGCATGGACACGACTCTTTCAGGTGTACGGCGCCGGTGCGGACGCCTTGGCTCCGAGTCTCCGGGAAGTCTCCCCGAAAGTGAGGTGACCACCTAGCACGTACGTCCTCCTACCCACCCTTCGGCGTTCTGTGCCGCATGCGCCCCGCTGCGGGGTGCGAGGGATCCTTCCCCGTACCGGGCCGTGTCACCGCTATGAATCCGCTCACTCCCCGGTGTCGGGCCGACCGGAACGGGCTTGTGGATCACGGATGTTGGGAAAACCGGCCCGTCCATCGGGCTGCACCGCGGACCGCTCGCGGAGTACCCTTCCTTGATCGTTGGGACGGGGTCTCCCCGGGAGTGCTCCGGGGGAGCGGAAGGCGGTGCGCGGGTGGGCTCGGGAGGGCTGGAGCTGCCTCCTGGTGACGACGGTCACCAGGGGAACTCCGCGGACGTCCCGCCCGGTGCGGTGTCCCTGGCGCGGCCGATGAGCGCGGGCGCGATCGGTCCGGAACTGGACTGGGACACCGACGCCTGGCACGAGGTGCGCACCCGTGCGCAGCGGGCGGGCCGGGCCTACATCTGGCTCAACCTCGTCGAACAGCGGCTGCGCGCGGTCGTCGCCGCCGTTCTGCGGCCGGTCTACGAACCCGTCCACGGCGACGAATGGGTGGTCGCCGCGGCCGGGCCAGCCGGCCAGGAGTGGGTGCAGCGCGCCGTCGCCGTCCGCGAGGTCAGCCGCCGCAAGGGCTACCTGCTCGACCCGGCCGACGACAACGTCCTCAGCTTCCTCACGCTGCCGCAGCTGCGCGAGCTGATGGTGCAGCACTGGCCCTGCTTCGAGCCGTACGTGGACGAGCGCCGCGACGTGGAACTCGCCCTGGACGAGCTGGAGGTCACCCGCAACGTCGTCTCCCGCAACCGGGCGCTGTCCGAGGCGGTCCTGAACCAGGCGGAGCGGGCCTCGGCCCGGCTCCTCGAGGTCCTCGGCGCGGGCGGTGACGTGCCGTCCACGCGCCGGCTGCCGGTCGACGCGGTGGAGGACCTGGTCGGCGACCGGTACGCCGACGTGGTCGCCGTGCACTCGGACCGGGTGCGGCTGCTGCGCCAGTTCCCGGCGGAGGACCTCTTCGGCGGCGCGCGGCGCGTGGACGCCCTCGGTATCGGCCTCAACCTGCTGGTGCAGAACTTCTCCGGCCGCCGCCTGCTGCGGCTGGCCGAGTCCGGTGGCCGGGTGCGGCTGCTCTTCCTGAACCCGGCCTCCAGCGCCATCAAGCGCCGCGAGCGCGAACTGGGCATCAAGCGGGGCGAACTGAGCCGCGCCGTGGAGATGAACATCCTGCACATGCGCCGGGTGCGCTCCCGGCTGCGGGACCCGGGCGCGTTCGAGATCCAGGTCTTCGACGAGACGCCCCGCTTCACGGCCTACCTCGTCGACGGGGACGGTGCCGACGGCATCGCGGTCGTGCAGTCCTATCTGCGCCGGACGCGGGGGATGGAGGCGCCGGTGCTCGTCCTGCGGAACGGGCGCAACGGCGGCAAGGTCGTGAAGTCGGACCAGCTCGACGAAGGCGGACTTTTCCCCACCTATCGCGAGGAGTTCGAGCTGATGTGGGCGGATTCGCGGCCCGTGTCGTGAGCGCCGGCGCCGGGTCGGGCGGGCGTAAGCGGAATGCGATCCTCTGATTGTCAGTGGGCCATGGGAAGGTGGGGACCACTGGGGGAACGCACCAAGAAGGGGGACCGCCCATGGGCTGGCACCGGGAGCTGCTGATCGGCTTCGACCTGGAGACGACGGGCACCGATCCGCGCGAGGCGCGCATCGTCACGGGTGCCGTGATCGAGGTCATGGGCGGGGAGCCGCGAGGACGCCGGGAGTGGCTGGCCGACCCCGGCGTGGAGATCCCGGCGGACGCGGTGGCGGTGCACGGCATCACCAATGAGCGGGCGGCCACCGAGGGCCGCCCCGCCGACCAGGTCGCCGACGCCGTCGCCGGTGTGCTCGCGGCCTACTGGAAGACGGGCGTCCCGGTCGTCGCCTACAACGCGGCCTTCGACCTCACCCTGCTCTCCGCCGAACTGCGGCGCTACGGACTGCCGTCCCTGCGCGACCGCCTCGGCGGCCTGGACCCCGCCCCGGTCATCGACCCTTACACCATCGACCGGTCCGTCGACCGCTACCGCCGCGGCAAGCGCAACCTGGAAGCGGTCTGCCGGGAGTACGGCGTCCCGCTCGACGCCGCCCACGACGCCACGGCCGACGCCCTCGCCGCGGCCCAGCTGGCCTGCGCGATAGCCGGCCGCCACCCCAAGGTCGCGTCCCTCGGTCCGGCGGACCTGCACCACCGCCAGACCGAGTGGTACGCCGAGTGGGCGGCGGACTTCCAGAGCTTCCTGCGCCGCAAGGGCGACGCCACGGCCGTGGTCGACGGGACGTGGCCGCTGCGCGAACCGGCCGACGAACGGGTCTGACCGGGCACCGGACGGACGCGGGGTCAGAGGCGACGCGCGGTCAGAACGGATACCACCGCACGGTCGGATCCCCGTCCCGCAGCGACGCCACCCGGCGTTCGAACTCCGCCAGTGCCTTCGGGTTGCTCGGCGCGTGCTGGGCCACCCACGCGCAGCTGGCCGTCTCCCGGGCGCCGCGCAGCACCGCACAGCCGTCCCACTCGCGCACGTCCCAGCCGTAGGTCGCGGTGAACGCGTCGTGCGCCTCGGCGGGCAGACCGTAGCGGTCCCGGCTGAGCGCCATCACCACCAGGTCGTGCTCGCGCAGGTCGGCGGAGAAGGTCTCCAGGTCGATCAGGACCGGTCCGTCGGGACCGACGTGCACATTTCGGGGCAGCGCGTCGCCGTGGATCGGGCCGGGCGCCAGGTGGGGGGTGAGCGCGGCGGCGGCCGTCGCGAAGCCGTCGCGGCGCTCGCGCAGATACGCGGCGTCCGCCGGGTCGATCGCGTCGCCCGCGAGCCGCAGCCAGCGCTCCACGCCGCCCAGCAGTTCGCGGGGCGGCAGCTCGAAGGAGGGGGAGGGCAGTGCGTGGACCAGCCGGAGCAGCGCGGCCACGTCCCGGGGCTCGGTGGGCCGCACCGGCTCGGGCAGCCGCCGCCACACGGTCACCGGATGCCCCTCGACGAACAGCGCGGAGGGGGCGGCCGCCCGCACCGCCGGCACACCGGCCTCCTCCAGCCACACCGCGACGGCCAGTTCCCGGCGCGCCCGGTCGAGGAGTTCGGCGTCGCGGCCCACCTTGACCGCCAGGTCACCGGCGGCGAACACCGCGTTCTCGCCGAGGGCGAGCAGCCGCGCCTCCCGCGCCGGGCCGGGCAGCACCCCCGCCGCGGCCAGCACCTCCCGCGCCCGTGCCTCGTCCATCGTCGCCTGCCTCCGTGTCGGTCGTGTCCGTGGTGCCGGTCGTCCGGTCGTGCCCGTCATGTCCGCCGGGTTCCCGCCATCCGTCGGCCAGTGTCGCATTCGCACAGGTGGGAGCGTGTGCGCGGGCTCTTGACGGGGCACGGCGCCTTCACGACCATGACCAGGCCCGTTCGAGCCGTGCAAAGGGGCTGATTACGTGACATTGGTGACCGAGTCGAGAAAGCCGGCGCACCGCGCGCCCGGTACGGACCGGCCACGGCGCGGCCCCGACCACGGCGCCTGGTTCCTGGTGCTGCCCGCGTTGATCCCCATCCTGGTGCTCAGCGTGGGACCGCTGCTCTACGGCATCATGCTGGCGTTCACCGACGCCCAGTCGGGCAGGACGGAGCCCACCCGGTGGATCGGCACCCTGAACTTCCAGGACCTGATGCACGACACGCTGTTCTGGGAGTCGTTCAGGATCGGGCTGGTGTGGGCCGTCGGGGTGACGGTGCCGCAGTTCCTGCTCGCACTCGGCCTCGCCCTGCTGCTCAACCAGAAGCTCCGGTTGCGCTGGCTGGCCCGTGCACTGGCGATCATTCCGTGGGCGATGCCCGAGGTCGTCGTCGGCATCATGTGGCGGCTGGTCTACAACCCGGACGCGGGCATCCTCAACGAGACCCTGCGCGACTTCGGCCTCGGTGACGGCCGCGACTGGCTCAGCGGCCTCGCCACCGCCCTGCCCGCCGTCATCGTCGTCGGCGTCTGGGCCGGCATGCCGCAGACGACGGTCGCCCTGCTCGCCGGGCTCCAGAACACCCCGCGCGAGCTGCACGAGGCCGCCGCGGTCGACGGCGCCGGAGCATGGCGCCGCTTCCGCACGGTGACCTGGCCCGCCCTCAGACCGGTCGCGCTCGCCATCACCGCGCTCAACCTCATCTGGAACTTCAACGCCTTCGCCCTGGTCTACGTGCTGACCAACGGAGGCCCCGGCGGCCGGACCCGGCTGCCGATGCTCTTCGCCTACGAGGAGGCCTTCCGTTACGGGCAGTTCGGCTACGCGGCGGCGATGGGCTGCGTCATGGTCGCCGTGGTCTCGATCCTGCTGGCCGTCCTCCTCGTCGGCCGGCTCAGGGGAGGTGACGAGGCATGAGGACCTCGACAGGGGCCCGCGTGGGTCAGTACGCCGCGCTGCTCGCGTACCTCGTCTTCCTGGCCTTCCCGTTCCTGTGGCTGATCTCCACCGCGTTCAAACCGCCGCAGGAGCTGGCGAGCCTCCACCCCACCTGGATCCCCGGGAACCCCACCCTCGACAACTTCCGGCAGGCCTTCGACGAGCAGCCGCTGCTGCGGGCCGCCCTCAACTCCCTGCTCGCCGCGCTCGGCGCCGCCGTGATCGCCGTGCTGGTCGCGACCCCGATGGCCTACGTCATGGCCCGGCACCGCGGCCGGCTCACCAAGGCGGCCACCGGGTGGGTCGTGGTCAGCCAGGCCTTCCCCTTCGTCCTGCTGATCATCCCGCTCTTCCTGGTCCTGAAGAACCTCCAGCTGATCAACTCCGTGCCGGGACTCGTGATGGTCTACGTCGTGTGGTCGCTGCCGTTCGCGCTGTGGATGCTCGCCGGGTACGTCCGGGCCGTGCCGGCCGAGCTGGAGGAGGCGGCGGCGGTCGACGGCGCCGGACGGCTGCGCATCCTGGTCTCGGTGACCGCGCCGCTGCTCGCGCCGGGGATCGTGGCGACGGCGATGTTCGCGTTCGTCACCGCGTGGAACGAGTTCTTCTTCGCGCTGGTGCTGCTGAAGACACCGGAGAAACAGACGCTGCCGGTGATCCTCACCCATTTCATCGGCGCGGAGGGCGTCGCGGACCTCGGACCGCTCGCCGCGGCGGCCTTCCTCGCGACGCTGCCCTCGCTGGTGGTCTTCGCACTCATCCAGCGGCGGATCACGGGCGGCATGCTCGCCGGGGCGGTGAAGAGCTGATGACGACGCGTACGAGGATCGTGACCCTGCTCGTCTCCCTCACCCTGCTGCTCGCGGGCTGCGCGGGCGGTGGCGGCGGAGCGGACGACGGCCGGATCACCCTGCGCTTCCAGTCCCTGGCCTGGCAGGACGAGTCCGTGGCGGCCAACAAGGAACTGGTGCGGGAGTGGAACGCCACCCACCCGGACGTGCGCGTCGAGTACGTCCAGGGCAGCTGGGACAGCGTCCACGACCAGCTCCTCACCTCCTTCGAGGGCGGCGAGGCGCCCGACATCATCCACGACGCCTCCGACGACCTCGCGGACTTCGCCTACGGCGGCTACCTCGCCGACCTGACCGGCCTGCTGTCCGAGCGGCTGAAGTCGGACATCCCGCAGCGCAGCTGGGAGACCGTCACCTTCGGCGACGGCGTCTACGGTGTGCCGTTCCTCCAGGAACCCCGCGTGCTGATCGCCAACGCCGACCTGCTGAAGAAGCCCGGCGTCCGGATTCCCACGCCCGGACGCCCCTGGACCTGGGCGGAGTTCCGGCAGGTGACGAAGCGGCTGAGCGGCGACGGGAAGTACGGGGTGGCCTGGCCGCTGAAGGAGCCCGTGTCCGCCACGCTCAACCTGTCCCTGTCCACCGGCGGACAGCTGTTCCACCGCGACGCGGACGGGAAGGTCACCGTCCGGTTCGAGGAGGGCGACCAGGTGGTGCCCCGCACCATCCACGACCAGGTCGGTACGGACCACAGCGCCTCCTCCGCCACCCTCGGCAGCGGCGGCTCCGACACCCTGCCCGGCTTCTTCGCGGGCAAGTACGCGATGGTGCCGCTCGGGTTCTCCTACCGCCAGCAGATCGAGCAGCAGGCACCCGAGGGCTTCGACTGGCAGGTGCTGCCCGCCCCGGCCGGCACCGACGGACTCACCCAGGGCGTCAGCCCGCAGACCCTGTCGATCGCCGAGGACAGCCCGCACAAGAAGGAAGCCGCCGCGTTCCTCGACTTCCTCCTCCAGCCGGACAACATGACGCGCCTCGCCATCGGCGACTGGATGCTGCCCACCGGAACCGAGGCACTGAGGGACCCCGCCCTGCACACGGCCGAGCACGGCTGGGCCACGGGCACCGCCCTCGCCGAACACCTGCGCCTGGCGCCCGCGCAGTCCGTCCGGGGCTATCCCGAGTGGAAGGACAAGGTGGCCACCCCCGCACTCCAGGAGTACTACAGCGGAGCGATCGGCATGGAAGAGCTGCACGACCGCCTGGAGAAGGACGGAAACCTCGTCCTCGCCCGCTACCAGCGCTGACGGCGCTCGCGCCGGGCGGGCGGAAGACCCAAAACCCGTTGCGCACCCGGCGCCAGGGCCCCTGGCGTCGTCTCCGTGGCAGCTTTCGACGCGATCCACAACTCCGGTCTCGGCCGGGGCTGCACGTACTCCATCAGGATGCGTCGTGGCCCCGGAGCCCGACCGGCCCGGGGGCCCGCCGCCGCTGACACGCGCGCTGACGCGGTCACACGCGCGCTGACGCATGTCACACACGTGCTGACGCGTGTGACCCATGCGCGGCGGGGCTGAGCCTCCGCATCCTCTTCTCGCCTTCGTCTTCCGGTCAGGGCCTTCGGCCGCCCTTTCCCCCTTCACGGAAGACAAGGACCGCAGGCCATGGCCCGCCCCACCCCGCGTGCCCGCACGCTCTCGCAGAACTACCTCGCCGACCGCGCCACCGCCGAGCACGTCGCCCGGCTCGCCGTCCCCGACCGCCGGAACCCGCCCCTCGTCCTCGAAGTGGGCGCCGGCAAGGGCGCCCTCACCGAGCCGCCGGCCCGCCGCAGCCGGGAGCTGCGCGCCTACGAGACCGGCCCCCGGCTCCTCCCCGGCCCCCGGCTCCTCCCCGGCCCCCGGCTCCTCCCCGGGCTCCGTGCCCGATTGGCGGGCACGCCCCACGTCCACGTCGTCGCCGGTGGCTTCCTCGCCGCGCGGCCCCCGCGCACGCCGTTCTCCGTCGCCGGGAACGCGCCCTTCTCGCGTACCGCGGACATCGTCGACTGGTGCCTCACCGCAGCCGGTCTCGCCGACGCCACACAGCTCACCCAGCTCGAGTACGCCCGCGAACGCACCGGCGACTACGGCCGCTGGAGCCTGCTGACGGTCCGGACCTGTGGCGTGCTCGTCGGCGAGGTGGCGCCGACGCGCCGGCTGCGGCCGCACGAGGAGCTGGCGGCATGAGGGGGAGAGAGGAAAAGAGGTTGCACGAGACGTCTCGTCTCGCGTACCTTCGGCACATGACCGCTCCCGCACACATCGCCATGTTCTCCATCGCCGCGCACGGCCACGTGAACCCAAGCCTGGAGGTGATCCGCGAGCTCGTCGCGCGAGGGCACCGGGTGACGTACGCGATCCCGCCGCTCTTCGCGGAGAAGGTCGCCGAGGCGGGTGCCGAACCCAAGCTGTGGGACAGCACGCTGCCCGGCCCCGACGCCGACCCGGAAGCGTGGGGGACCACCCTGCTGGACAACGTCGAGCCGTTCCTCGACGACGCGATCCAGGCGCTCCCGCAACTCGTCGAGGCGTACGAGGGAGACGAACCGGACCTGATCCTGCACGACATCGCCGCCTACCCGGCCCGGGTCCTCGGCCACCGCTGGGGCGTGCCCGTGGTCTCCCTCTCGCCGTGCATGGTCGCCTGGGAGGGGTACGAGCAGGAGGTCGGCGAGCCGATGTGGGAGGAGCCCCTGAAGACCGAGCGCGGCCAGGCGTACTACGCACGTTTCCAC
Source organism: Streptomyces sp. NPDC097107 (assembly GCF_044762405.1). Classification (NCBI taxonomy): domain Bacteria; kingdom Bacillati; phylum Actinomycetota; class Actinomycetes; order Kitasatosporales; family Streptomycetaceae; genus Streptomyces; species Streptomyces sp. NPDC097107. Next base: position 359,751 of record NZ_JBIWEF010000005.1, read on the forward strand.
GCCTGGCTGGAGGAGAACGGGATCACCCAGCACCCCGACCCGTTCGCCGGCCGCCCCGACCGGTCCCTGGTGCTGATCCCCAAGGCGCTCCAGCCCAACGCGGACCGGGTCGACGAGAAGACGTACACCTTCGTCGGCGCCTGCCAGGGCGACCGCGCCGCCGAGGGGGACTGGCAGCGTCCCGAGGGGGCCGAGAAGGTCGTCCTGGTGTCCCTCGGATCGGCGTTCACCAAGCAGCCGGCCTTCTACCGGGCGTGCGTCGAGGCCTTCGCAGGGCTGCCCGGCTGGCACGTGGTGCTCCAGATCGGCAAGCACGTCGACGCCGCCGAACTGGGCGACGTACCGGAGAACGTCGAAGTCCGCTCGTGGGTTCCCCAGTTGGCGATCCTCCAGCAGGCCGACCTGTTCGTCACCCACGCGGGCGCCGGCGGCAGTCAGGAGGGACTGGCCACCGCCACGCCGATGATCGCCGTACCGCAGGCCGTGGACCAGTTCGGCAACGCGGACATGCTCCAGGGGCTCGGCGTCGCCCGCCACCTCCCCACCGGGGAGGCCACCGCCGAGGCGCTGCGCACCGCTGCCCTCGCCCTGGTCGGTGACCCGGAGGTGGCCGGGCGGCTGAAGGAGTTCCAGGCACAGATGGCACAGGAGGGTGGCACTCGACGGGCCGCGGACCTGATCGAGGCGGAGCTGGCGGCGGCGCGGGCCTGACCGCACCGAAGCGGACGACGGCGAAGGGCCCGTCGGCAGCGGACGACGGCGAAGGGCCCGTCGGCAGCGGACGACGGCGAAGGGCCCGTGGGTTCCAGGAGGAGTTCCCGGAACCGACGGGCCCTTGGGCTGTCAGCCGCAGCGGCGGTCGCTCACACCCCGACCCGCTCGCCCTCGTCGTCCCGGGCCGCCGGCACGATCGCCTCGGGCGTCTCGTCGTGGGTGAGGTCGGGCAGCCGGTGCAGCCACTTCGGCAGGTACCAGTTGCGCTCGCCGAGCAGGGCCATCACGGCCGGCAGCAGCACGCCCCGGATGATCGTCGCGTCGATCAGCACCGCCGCCGCCAGGCCCACGCCCATCTGCTTCATGGACTGCATGGACTGCGTGCCGCAGATGGCGAAGACGGCGACCATGATGACGGCGGCGCTGGTGACGACACCCGCCGTGGTGACCACGCCGTGCTGGATCGCGTCCCTGGTGGTCCGTCCCCGCAGCCGCGCCTCGCGGATCCGCGAGACCACGAACACGTGGTAGTCCATCGACAGGCCGAACAGGATCACGAAGAGGAACAGCGGCAGCCAGGTGATGATGGCGCCCACCCCCTCGGCGCCCACCAGCGAGGCACCCCAGCCGTGCTGGAAGACGGCGACCAGGATGCCGTACGCCGCGCCCACCGACAGCAGGTTCAGCACGATCGAGGTGAGCGCGATCGTCAGCGAGCGGAACGACAGCAGCATCAGCAGGAAGGCGAAGACCACCACGAACACGAAGACCGGGAGGACCGACCCGACGAGCTGGTCGTTGAAGTCCTTGGACCCCGCGACCTGTCCGGTGATCGGGGCCTCGACGCCGTCGACCCTGCCGAGCGTCGCCGGCCGGACGTCGTCGCGCAGCTTGTCCAGGCTCTCGCCCGCCTTGTCCTGGTCGGAGCCACCCACCAGCGGGACGTGGACCAGGGCGACGTTCTGCTCGTCGTGCCGCGTGACGTCGACCGGCCCGCGCGAGGCGCCGGAACTGACCGCCCGCTCCCGGAAGTCGGCGAGTGCGGCCCGCACCTCGGGCGCGTTGATGTCGTCGGCCTTCACGACCACCTCGGCCGGGTCCGACCCGCCCGGGAACGCCTCGTTGACCCGGTTGTACGTCTGCACGATCGGCAGCGAGCCGCCGAACTCCTGGTCCAGCGTGAGGTTCTCCGTCTTCATGCCGATGGCGGGCGCGGCGACGGCCAGCAGTGCGCCGGTCGCCACCGCGGCGGCGAGCAGCGGCTTGGCGAGCACGCGCCGAAGGACGGCAGTCCAGAACCGGCTGCCCTCGGAGGCGCCGTTCTTCCGGCGCCGGCGCAGGAACGGAAGGCGTCCCTTCTCGACCCGCTCGCCCAGCAGGGACAGCAGCGCCGGCAGCACCGTCACCGAGCCGGCCATGGCGACCGCGACCACCATCAGCGAGGCCAGGCCCATCGCCTCGAACTCGGCGATGCCGGTGAACAGCATGCCCGCCATCGCCGCGCACACCGTGACACCGGAGACGACGATCGCCCGGCCGCTGGTGGCGGCGGCGATCCTGAGCGCGGTCTGCGCGTCCCGCCCGGCGGCGCGCTCCTCGCGCTCGCGGCGCAGATAGAACAGGCAGTAGTCGACGCCGACGGCCAGACCGACCAGCAGCATCACGGAGTTGGCGGTCTCGCTCATCGGCTGGAAGTGGCTGACCAGGCCCATCGTCGCCATGATCGCGGTGATCGCCAGCGCCACCGGCACCAGCGCCGCCACCAGCGCGCCGAACGCGACGAGCAGGATGCCGAGGGCCACCGGGACCGCGGAGTACTCGGCCTTCTTGAAATCGTCGCCGAACGCGTCGTCGAACGTCTTCATCATGCTGGCGCCGCCGATCTCCTCGATCCGCAGCGACCCGTGCTCCTTCTGGACGCCCTCGACGGCCTTCAGCACCGGCTCGACCCGCTCGCCCGCGGTGTCCGCCTCGCCGCGCATGTCGAACTGCACCAGCGCGCTGCGGCCGTCCTTCGAGATGGTCCTGGCCTCGTACGGCGTGGTCACCCCCGTCTCGTCGGCCTCTTCGGTGACGTGCGCCGGTGTCGGCTCATCCCTCCGTATCGCCGTACCTCACCGCTGAGGAGGACTCGGGCCCCTACACCTACCGGGGTTACCCGAAAGTCGTGATCAGGGTGCGACGCGGTACCCGGAGTCTTCCGCAGAGTTGTTGAATAAGTCACAGGAGTGTGTAGTGGTTGAACCGCGCACACCGCATCGGCGAGAGTGGCGCGCACGTCGGCCGTCGTGCCCACCCCCACGGGGCACGACGGCCGTCCTATGGTGTGCGCATGACGACGATGTACGCGGCGCTCCTGCGCGGGATCAACGTGGGCGGCGCGAGGAAGGTCCCGATGGCCGAACTGCGCGCTCTCCTGGAAGGCCTCGGCCATGACGCCGTGCGCACACATCTCCAGAGCGGCCAGGCCGTGTTCGCGTCCGGCCGCGGGGACGAGGAGTCCCTGGCCGCCGAGTTGACGCGGGCGATCGAGGAGCGCTTCGGCTTCGCGGTGGACGTGATCGTGCGCGACCACGCCTATCTGCGGGCGGTCGCCGAGGAGTGCCCGTTCCCGGCCGCCGACCTGGAGGCCAAGCAGCTGCACGTCACGTACTTCTCCGCGCCGGTCGACGCGGAACGCTTCGCGGCGATCGACCGGCCGGCGTTCCTCCCGGAGGAGTTCCGCCTCGGCGACCGCGCCCTGTACCTGTACGCGCCGGACGGCCTCGGCCGCTCCAAGCTCGCCGAGGCCCTCGCCAAGCCCCGGGTCAACAAGGGCGTGGTCGCCACCTCCCGCAACTGGAACACCGTCACCAAGCTCGTGGAGCTGACCGCCCCCTGACCGACCGGCGCGGGGCGGTCAGGCCCCAACCGCCGCCGCCAGCACCGGCGTCCGCGCCTCGTCGTACCGCTCCAGCAGCACCCGCGCCACCTCCGGCGAGGGACCCAGGACGTCCGCCAGCACGTCCGCCCGCTCCGCGCCCCGTGCGATGCGGTCCGGCAGGTGACCGGGGGCCAGGACGTACGGCGCCACGGCCACGCGCGCGCAGCCCAGCTCCCGCAGCTCGCGCACCGCGTCCTCGGTGCGCGGAAGGGATGCGGAGGCGAACGCAGGCCGCACGGCGCACCAACCGGTGTGCCGCCACTCCCGCGCGATTTCTGCGATCACTGCGATCGCCTCCGGGTCGGAGGACCCCGCCGAGGCCAGCACGACCCCGGTCGAGGACTTGTCGGCGGGGGTGAGGCCCGCCTCGTACAGGCGCCGCTCCAGCGCCGACAGCAGCAGCGGCGACGGGCCGAGCACCTCGGCCTGCCGGATCCGCAGCCGCGGGGGCGCGTCCGCGAGGACCGCCGGGATGTCAGCCTTGGCGTGGAAGGCACGGGTCAGCAGGAGCGGGAGTGCCACGACGTCCCGCACACCCTCCGTCTCCAGGGACTCCAGCACGCCCTGCACCGAGGGCACGTTGAAGTCCAGGAAGCCGGTCTCCACCCGTACGTCCGGGCGCACCGCCCTGACCCGGCGCACCAGGGCGTGCACGGTCGCGGCGTGCCGCGGGTCGCGGCTGCCGTGGGCGATGACCAGGAGGACCGGCGGGGACGTCATGGCTGTCAGCTCCTCACCAGCAGACCGCGGCTGCGCAGCACCCACCGCTCCAGCGGGCTGAAGATCAGCAGGTCGATGGCGATGCCGACGATCAGGATGAGGAGGATCGCCTCGAAGACCATGGCCATGTCGCTGGCGTTGCGGCCGTTCTCCAGCAACTGCCCGAGGCCGACACCGAGGTCGGGGAAGGAGGCGATGATCTCGGCGGCCATCAGGGAGCGCCAGGAGAACGCCCAGCCCTGCTTGAGGCCCGCGACATAGCCGGGCAGCGCGGCTGGCAGCACGATGTGCCAGGTGCCCTTCAGTCCGGTCGCTCCCAGGGTGCGGCCCGCGCGCAGGTAGAGGGGGGAGACCTGGTCGACGCCGGAGACCAGGCCGTTGGCGATGGAGGGGACCGCGCCGAGCAGGATGACGGCGTACATCATCGAGTTGTTCAGGCCCAGCCAGATCACGGCCGGCGGTACCCACGCCACCGACGGCAGCGACTGGAGGCCGGAGAGGATCGGGCCGATCGCGGCGCGCACGAACCTCACCCGGGCCACCAGCAGTCCCAGCGGCGTGCCGATCACCAGTGCCAACAGGAAGCCGGAAAGTCCGCGCGAGACGCTGGTCCAGATGTAGCCGAGCAGTTCGCCCCGGAGCCAGGCCTGGTGGACCACGTCCCAGACGTCGGACGGGGCGGGCAGCTTGGTCGGGTCGTCGACGATCTTGAAGGAGACCAGTGCCTGCCAGACCGCCAGCACCAGCAGCACGGCCGCGACCGGCGGCAGGATCTTCTGCGTGAGCGTCTGGCGGAAGGGCGTACGGCCCCTCTGCTGGGTCTCCAAAGCGTCGAGACCCGCCTCCAGACCGGCGAGGTCGCCCGCTTCCTTGCCGGGCGTGGTGGTCTCAGTGCTGGCCATGTCGGCGGATCTCCCCACGCAGTTCTTCGGTGATCTCGACGGACAGTTCCGCCACGGCGGTGTCCTCGATGCGGCGCGGATGCGGGATGCCGACCGTCCACTGGCGGGCGATGCGTCCGGGGCGGGAGGAGAGCAGCACCACGCGCTCCGCGAGCCGGACGGCCTCGCGGACGTTGTGCGTGACGAAGAGGACGGACAGCCGCGTCTCGCGCCAGATCCGGGTCAGCTCGTCGTGCAGCACGTCCCGGGTGATGGCGTCCAGCGCCGCGAACGGCTCGTCCATCAGCAGCAGCTTGCTCTCCTGGGCGAGTGCACGGGCCATCGCGACCCGCTGGCGCATACCGCCCGACAGCTCGTGCACCCGCTTGCCGTACGCGCCCTTCAGCCGGACGAGTTCGAGCAGCTCCTCCGCCTTGTCGCGGCGCTCGGACTTGGGCACGCCCCGCAGCTTGAGGGCGAGTTCGATGTTCTTGCCGGCGGTCAGCCACGGGAACAGGGCGTGCTCCTGGAACATCAGGGCCGGCCGCCCGTCCGTGGTGATCGCCCCGGCGCTCGGCTTGTCCAGGCCCGCCACGAGGTTCAGCAGTGTGGACTTGCCGCAGCCGGAGGCCCCCAGGAGGGTGACGAACTCGCCGGGCGCGACATCGAGGCTGATGTCGTCCAGCACGAGCTGCTGCCCGGCGGGGCCCCCGAACGACTTCGAGACGTGCTCGATCCGCGCGGCGTGCGAGGCCGCCTCGGTGCCCTCGTCGGCCTTGGCGAGGGTCGTGGTCGTGGCCATGGTCGTCACCTCCTGGGAATGGTCGGGATCCGGGCCTACTGGACGCCGAGGCCGGCGTCGTCGACCGCGGGTTCGCCCTTGGCCTCGAGAACCTTGTTGAGCAGCGTGAGGTCGTAGATGCCCTTGAGGTCGGGCTGCTCAAGCAGACCCGCCTTGACGGCGTGGTCCGCCTGGGCGTCGAGGGTGGCGGCCAGCGGGTCGTCGGTCAGCCGGATCGACTCCCACGCCGGGTCCAGGACGTCGGCGGGCAGCGCCTTGCCGGTGTCCTTCTCCAGCTGCCTGTTCGCCGAGGCCTTCGCCTCGTCGGGGTTGGCCTCGATCCACTCGTTGGTGTCCACCGAGGCCTTCAGCACCGCCTCGACGACCTTCGGGTGCTCCTTGAGGAACTTCTGCGACACGATGATGTTCGTGATCACGAACTTCTCGTCCGGCCACAGCGTCGACTCGTCCAGCAGCACCTTGCCGCCCTGGGCGACGAGCCTGGACGCGGTGGGCTCCGGCACCCACGCGCCGTCGACGGAACCGGACCTGAAGGCGTCCGGCGTCACCTTGTTGTCGCTGCGGACGACCGTCACGTCGCCCTTGCCGCTCTGCGCGTCGACGTTCCAGCCCTGCTCGGCGACCCAGTTGAGGAACGCCACGTCCTGCGTGTTGCCCAGCTGCGGGGTCGCGATGCGCTTGCCCTTGACGTCCTCCAACGACTTGATCTTGTCCGGGTTCACCACCAGCTTCACCCCGCCGGAGGCCGAACCGCCGATGACCCGCAGGTTCCTGCCGTCCGCCTTGGCGTAGCCGTTGATCGCCGGGGAGGGGCCGATCCAGCCGATGTCGACGGAGCCGGAGTTCAGCGCCTCGATCTCGGACGGGCCCGCGTTGAAGACCGCGTACTTGGCCTCGGTGGCGCCCAGCTCCTTCTGGAAGAAGCCCTTCTGGTTGCCGACCAGCGCGGTGGCGTGGGTGACGTTGCCGAAGTAGCCGATCCGGACGGAGTCGAGACCGTCGATCTTCTCGGCCCCGGCGGCGATCTCCGCGCCCGAGTCGTCCTTGGCCTGGGAGCCGTACCCGCAGCCGGCGAGCGCCAGCAGCGGGAGGGCGGCCAGGACCGCGAGAGCGCGGCGCAGGGCGGTGGTGGCAGGCACGGGAGGTGTTCCTCTCGTTGGCCCGGCGGTCACGCCTGTCGGTTGGTCCGAGGTGTCAGGTCGTGGCCGGGAGATCGGCGGGTTCGCGTCTGTGGCGGTGGGGGGTGAGGGCGCGCGAGCGGTGCGCGTACGTCACCGCGCACATCGCCCGACGCCGCCCTGCCCGCTCCCCAGGGCGCCGCTGCCGACGCGGCCGCCCTCCTTCGCGAACGTGGAGTAGAAGTCGGGGGAGCCCATGGCTAGAAGTCCCACCCGTCGTCGTCCGCCTCGTCGTTGACCGGCTTCGGTGTGGCGAAGGACTCGCCGGCCATGCCCGCGGTGAGCGTGGTGCCGTCGCTCGGGTCGATCAGGATGAACGAACCCGTGCGCCGCGAGTCGGCGTAGGAGTCGGCGGGCAGTGGCTCGGCCGTACGGATCTTCACCCGGCCGATGTCGTTCGCGACGAGCTGCCCGGGGTGCGGGTGCAGCGACAGGTCGTCCAGCGTGAGCCGGGCCGGGATGTCCTTGACGATCGCCTTGACCGTGCGGGTGCCGTGCTTGAGCAGCACCCGGTGCCCGACGGTGAGCGGCGCGTCGGCGACGTGGCAGACCGTGGCCTCGACGTCCTGGGTGGTGGCCGGCGCGTCCTTGCGGGGCACGATCAGGTCGCCGCGCGAGACGTCGATGTCGTCCTCGAGCAGCAGCGTCACCGACTGCGGCGTCCAGGCGGCGTCGACCGGCTCGCCCAGCAGGTCGATGCCGGACACCTTCGAGGTGCGGCCCGACGGCAGGACGGTGACCTCGTCGCCGACGCGGAAGGTGCCGGCGGCGATCTGGCCCGCGTAGCCGCGGTAGTCGGGGTGCTCGGCGGTGCGCGGGCGGATCACGTACTGCACGGGCAGCCGGGCGTGGCAGTGTGCCAGGTCGTGGCTGACCGGGACGGTCTCCAGGTGTTCGAGGACGGTCGGGCCGCCGTACCAGTCCATGACCGCCGACGGTTCCACCACGTTGTCGCCGGCGAGCGCCGAGATCGGGATCGCGGTGACCTCCGGGACGCCCAGCTCGGTCGCGTACGCCGTGAACTCCTCGGCGATGGCGGCGAACACGGGCTCCTTGTAGTCGACCAGGTCCATCTTGTTGACGGCGAGGACGACGTGCGGGACGCGCAGCAGGGCGGCGATCGCGGCGTGCCGGCGGGTCTGCTCGACGACGCCGTTGCGGGCGTCGACCAGGATCACCGTCAGCTCGGCCGTGGAGGCGCCGGTGACCATGTTCCGGGTGTACTGCACGTGCCCGGGGGTGTCGGCCAGGATGAACCGGCGGCGCGGGGTGGCGAAGTAGCGGTAGGCCACGTCGATGGTGATGCCCTGCTCGCGCTCGGCCCGCAGGCCGTCGGTGAGCAGCGCGAGGTCCGGGGCCTCCTGGCCGCGGCTCGCGGAGGCGCGCTCCACGGCCTCCAGCTGGTCGACGAGGACCGACTTGGAGTCGTGCAGCAGCCGGCCGACCAGGGTGGACTTGCCGTCGTCGACGGACCCGGCGGTGGCGAACCGCAGCAGGGTCGTCTCCGACAGCTGCCAGGCCGCCAGCGGCTCGGTGGGTTCGGTGGTGCTGGTCATGGCTAGAAGTACCCCTCGCGCTTGCGGTCTTCCATCGCGGCCTCGGACATCTTGTCGTCGGCGCGGGTCGCGCCGCGCTCGGTGAGCCGGGAGACGGCGATCTCCGCGATCACCTTGTCGATGGAGTCGGCGTCCGAGTCGACGGCTCCGGTGCAGGACATGTCGCCGACGGTGCGGTAGCGGACCCGCCGCTCGACCACCGTCTCGCCGTCCTTCGGGCCGCCCCACTCGCCGGCGGTCAGCCACATGCCGCCGCGTCCGAAGACCTCGCGCTCGTGGGCGTAGTAGATCGCCGGCAGTTCGATGGACTCGCGGGCGATGTACTGCCACACGTCCAGCTCGGTCCAGTTGGAGAGCGGGAAGACGCGGACGTGCTCGCCGGGGGCGTGCCGGCCGTTGTACAGGTTCCACAGCTCGGGGCGCTGGCGGCGCGGGTCCCACTGGGAGAACTCGTCCCGCAGCGAGAACACCCGCTCCTTGGCGCGGGCCTTCTCCTCGTCGCGGCGCCCGCCGCCGAAGACGGCGTCGAACTTCTCCGCCTGGATCTTCTCGGTCAGCGGCAGCGTCTGCAGCGGGTTGCGGGTGCCGTCCGGGCGCTCCTTGAGTACCCCGCGGTCGATGTAGTCCTGCACGGAGGCGACGTGCAGGCGCAGCCCGTGCTTCTCGACCGTGCGGTCGCGGTAGTCGAGGACCTCGGGGAAGTTGTGCCCGGTGTCCACGTGCAGCAGCGAGAACGGGACCGGCGCGGGGGCGAACGCCTTCAGCGCCAGGTGCAGCATCAGGATCGAGTCCTTGCCGCCGGAGAAGAGGATCACCGGCCGCTCGAACTCGCCCGCCACCTCGCGGAAGATGTGCACCGCCTCGGACTCCAGGGCGTCGAGGTGGGAGAGGGCGTACGGGCTGTCCGTACCCTCCGCCACTGTGGCCACGGACGTCGTCATGCCAGTCCCCTTTCGGTGAGCAGGGCGTGGACCGCCGCGGCGGACTCCTGGACGGTCTGGTCCTGCGACTCGATGCGCAGGTCGGGCGCGACGGGCTCCTCGTACGGGTCGTCGACCCCGGTGAGCCCGGTCAGCTCACCCGCGGCCTGCTTGGCGTACAGGCCCTTCACATCGCGCACCGAGCACACCTCGACCGGGGTGGCCACGTGTACTTCCACGTATGCCGTGCCGTTCGCCTCGTGCCGCTTGCGGACCGCGTCCCGGCTGTCCGCGTACGGGGCGATCACCGGCACCAGCGCCGTGACGCCGTTGCGGGCGAGCAGTTCGGCGACGAAGCCGATGCGCTGCACGTTGGTGTGCCGGTCCTCGCGGCTGAAGCCGAGGCCCGCGGAGAGGAACTCGCGGATCTCGTCGCCGTCGAGGAGCTCGACGCGGCGGCCCTGCTCGCGGAGCCGGCCGGCCAGTTCGTGGGCGATGGTGGTCTTGCCGGCGCTGGGCAGACCCGTGAGCCAGACGGTGGCTCCGGTCGTCACAGGGTTCTCCTGAATCTCAGTGGTCGTCGTCATGTCAGCCGTGCAGCCCGCACTCGGTCTTCGAGCGGCCCGCCCAGCGGCCGGCGCGGGCGTCCTCGCCCTCCAGCACACGGCGGGTGCAGGGCGCGCAGCCCACGGAGGCATAGCCGTCCATCAGCAGCGGGTTGGTGAGGACACCGTGCTCGTCGACGTACGTTTGCACATCTTCCTGTGACCACTTGGCGATGGGAGAGACCTTCACCTTCCGCCGCTTCTCGTCCCAGCCGACCACCGGCGTGTTCGCGCGGGTCTCGGACTCGTCGCGGCGCAGGCCGGTGGCCCAGGCCTGGTAGCCCTTCAGGCCCTCCTCCAGCGGCTTCACCTTGCGCAGCGCGCAGCACAGGTCGGGGTCGCGGTCGTGCAGCTTCGGCCCGTACTCGGCGTCCTGCTCGGCGACCGTCTGCCGCGGGGTGAGCGTGATGACGTTGACGTCCATCACGGCCTCCACCGCGTCCCGGGTGCCGATGGTCTCCGGGAAGTGGTAGCCGGTGTCGAGGAACACCACGTCCACGCCGGGCAGGGCGCGGGAGGCGAGGTGGGCGACGACCGCGTCCTCCATCGAGGAGGTCACGCAGAAGCGGCTGCCGAAGGTGTCGGCCGCCCACCGGAGGATCTCCAGCGCGGAGGCGTCCTCCAGCTCGCGGCCCGCCCGCTCGGCGAGTGCCTTGAGTTCCTCGGTCGTACGCTCTTCCTGAACCGCCGTCATATCGGTTCCCCTCCCGTGGAGTTGGGCTGAAGACCCCGGGCGAGGAGCCCGAGGAACCTCAACTGGAATGCGCGGTTGCATGCCCCGCATTCCCAGGCGCCGTGACCTTCCTCGTGCGGACGCAGGTCCTCGTCCCCGCAGTAGGGGCAGTAGAACGGCGCGGCGCGCTCCGTCATGACAGGGCCTCCTCGGAGGCGCGGGCCGCCCAGGTGGCGAAGCGCTCGCCGTCCTCGCGCTCGGCCTGGTAGCGGGTCAGGACCCGCTCCACGTAGTCCGGCAGCTCCTCCGCCGTGACCTTCAGGCCGCGCACCTTGCGGCCGAAGCCGGGCTCCAGGCCGAGCGCGCCGCCCAGGTGCACCTGGTAGCCCTCGACCTGCTCGCCCCGGTCGTCCAGGACCAGCTGGCCCTTGAGGCCGATGTCCGCGGTCTGGATGCGGGCGCAGGCGTTCGGGCAGCCGTTCAGGTTGATGGTGAGGGGCTCGTCGAACTCCGGGAGGCGACGCTCCAGCTCGTCGATCAGAGAGGCGCCGCGCGCCTTGGTCTCGACGATGGCGAGCTTGCAGAACTCGATGCCGGTGCAGGCCATGGTGCCGCGCCGGAAGGTGGAGGGCCGGGCGGTGAGGTCCAGCGCCTCCAGAGACTCGACCAGCGAGTCGACCTGCCCTTCCTCGACGTCGAGGACGATCATCTTCTGCTCGACGGTGGTGCGCACCCGGCCCGAGCCGTGCGCCTCCGCCAGGTCCGCGACCTTGGTCAGGATCGTGCCGTCGACGCGGCCGACGCGCGGGGCGAAGCCGACGTAGTAACGGCCGTCCTTCTGCCGGTGCACGCCGATGTGGTCACGCCAGCGGCTGGTCGGGTCGGCGGGTGCCGGGCCGTCGGTGAGCTTCCGCTTCAGGTACTCGTCCTCCAGCACCTGGCGGAACTTCTCCGCGCCCCAGTCGGCGACCAGGAACTTCAGGCGGGCGCGGTTGCGCAGCCGCCGGTATCCGTAATCGCGGAAGATCGAGATGACGCCCTCGTAGACGTCGGGGACGTCCTCGATGGGCACCCAGGCGCCGAGGCGCACGCCCAGCTTGGGGTTGGTGGACAGGCCGCCGCCGACCCACAGGTCGAAGCCCGGCCCGTGCTCGGGGTGCTCGACGCCGACGAACGCCACGTCGTTGATCTCGTGCACCACGTCCAGCACCGGCGACCCGGAGATCGCGGTCTTGAACTTCCGCGGCAAGTTCGAGTACGCCGGGTTGTTCAGGACCCGGCGCTTCATCTCCTCCAGCGCCGGCGTGCCGTCGATGATCTCGTCCTCGGCGATGCCCGCGACCGGGGAGCCGATCATCACGCGGGGCGTGTCGCCGCAGGCGGTGACCGTGGACAGGCCGACGCCCTCCAGGCGGTTCCAGATCTCGGGGACGTCCTCGATGCGGATCCAGTGGTACTGGACGTTCTGCCGGTCGGTGATGTCGGCCGTGCCGCGCGCGAACTCCTGCGAGATCTCGCCGATGACCCGCAGCTGTGCGGTGGTCAGCGCCCCGCCGTCGATGCGGACGCGCAGCATGAAGTAGCTGTCGTCCAGCTCCTCCGGCTCCAGGACGGCCGTCTTCCCGCCGTCGATGCCCTGCTTGCGCTGGGTGTACAGCCCCCACCAGCGCATCCGGCCACGCAGGTCGCCGGGGTCGATCGAGTCGAAACCCCGCTTGGAGTAGATCGTCTCAATACGTGTCCGTACGTTGAGACCGTCGTCGTCCTTCTTGGTCTGCTCGTTGGCGTTGAGCGGGGTGAAGTGACCGGCCGCCCACTGACCCTCGCCGCGGTGACGGCTCACCTTGCGGCGGGGGGTCGCGGCAGCAGGATTCGGCGGCGTGGCGGCCATGGTGTGACACGTCCTTCGGGACAGCGATGGATTGGGTCGGCGCGGAGCGCCGTCGGTGCCGGGAGGGGGCTCTGACCTGCGCGCGCAGGCGCACGGCATACGTGTGGGCGCGTACGCTTCATTGCGCGGGGATCAGGCGAATGGGGGGAATCCGGAGGTGCTGGAGGGCGCTCTCAGCGGCCCGGACAGATGGCGCTGGACATGCGGCCGAGGTCGACGTGCCGCCGACTCACCAAGGCAATTCCAGTTCCAGGCATGGCGGAAGCCTGGCACGGCGATCTGGACACAGTCCAGCTTCGTCCAAAATGCGGACACCCTTGTCTCGTGCAGCGAGACAAGGGTGTTGTGGATCACAGTGGAGCGGCGGTCGGTCAGGCGGGGAACGCTCCGGGCCAGGGTCCCGGAGCGGCCGCCTCCGCCTCCTCCTCGACCTTGGTGTCGAACAGGCGGAAGCCCCGGCGCTGGTAGTTGTCCATCGCGAATTCGCCGTCCTTGCTGCACGTGTGCAGCCACACCCGCTTGGTCGTGGCCAGCCCCGGCCACCGGTCCGCCAGGTCCCAGGCACGGGCAGCGCCGTACGAGAGCAGGTGGCCGCCGATGCGCCGGCCCCGGAAGGCCGGGATCAGGCCGAAGTACTCGATCTCCACGGCCCCGTCGTCCCCCGGGGTCAGCTCCACGTACCCGGCGGGCGTGCCGTGGTCGTAGGCGACCCAGGTCTCCACGCCGGTCCGCTCCAGGTGCTCCTGCCACCGCGCGTAGCTCCAGCCCAGCCGGTCCGTCCAGCGGATGTCGCCGCCGACCGAGGCGTACAGGAAGCGGCTGAACTCGGGGGAGGGCACCTCGGCGCGGACGATCCGGACGTCCCCCTCCGGTGCGGCGGCCGGCAGCAGATCGGTCGGCGCCGTCTGCTCCAGGGACCAGGTGGTCACGGCGATGTTGGTCATGCCGGTCAGGGAACCATCCGGTCCGCGGGTCTGTCGATCCCCGCCCGCGCGCACTGCCGGGACCCGTGGCCGTCAGTCGAGCGCGTCCTCGATCGAGGACAGCGGCAGTGCGAACAGCATGCGGCCCGACTGGGACCAGACCTCACCGGTCTGCGCCCAGTACGACAGGGAGCCCGCCTGTCCGCTCCAGCACCGCTGCGAGCGGTCCGCCCCGCACTCCGTGGCCCGGGCGCCCTCCGTGTCCTGGCGCCACAGGGTCCCGCGCCCGTCGTGCCCGCCGGCCGCGCGTCCCAGGTACCAGTCGGGGCGTGCCGCGCCGGCCGGGCGGTGCGAGAGTACGCCTCCGACCTCGGCCGCCCCGGTCTCGTACGCCTCCACCGCGTCGACATGTCCGAAGGGGTCGGTGGCCGGCAGTCCGGTGCGGGCCGGGTCCGTGCCGAACGCGTAGCGCCACAGCCGGGTGGGGCGGTCGTCGCCCGCGGGCACCCGCTCGCTCGCCACCAGGCTGTCGGGGACCGTGCCGCGGTCCAGGGAGATCGCGCCGGGGCGGGCGGCCCCGTCGGTGTCGGCCAGCCGGTACGAGGCGACGGCGGGCAGCACGTACGGGTGGCCGTCCGCCGCCCAGCCCCCGGGCACCCGCCCGACGGCGTCCGCGTCGGTGGTGGCGCGCTGGACCCGGTCCACGTCGTACACGTACAGCGCGTCGCGGTCCCCGGCACCGGCGGTGACCAGCAGCTTGTCCTGGTACCAGACCATGCCGGAGACGGGCGAGGCGAGCCCCCGGTAGTCGTGGCCGCCGTCGACCGGGACGGCGAGGAGCGCCGAGGTGTAGCTCAGGTGGCCGGGGTCGTCGGCGTCGACGAAGGAGACCCGGGCGAGGCCGCCCTCGGGCGTCCCGTCGTCGCGGGCCCAGGCGGACACGATGACGCGGTGGGCGCCCCAGCGCCCGTCCTCGTCGGCGTCCCCGGAGGTGGTGACCGCGCCGGGCCGCCAGCCCTCGGTGTCGCCCTCCTCCCAGCAGTAGGCCCGGGTGGCCGCGGGGGAGACCGGCAGGTCTTCGCGTTCCCCGGCCGTGCAGTCGGCGGCGTCGCGCAGCGTGCGGTCGGCGGAGCCGAGGACGGCGTCGACGCCCACCGGGTCGCCCATCGCGGTGGAGAGCCGGTCGAGCCAGGGTCGCGGCACGCGGTGCTCCGTCAGCCGCAGCGCGTCGGTCCCGACGGCGGAGGTGAGGGGTTCGAGAGCGCCGGGGTCGTCGGCGACCGTGGCCTGCGAGGCGCTGATCAGCGTGGCGGCACCCGTCAGTGCGAGGGCGGCCCCGGCCAGGGCCGCGCGCAAGGCCCTGCCCCGCCTGCGTCGGCGGTGTCTGCCGCGCTGCTTCATAGAACCTCCACGGACACCGGACCAACTGGGCTCGACGGTGGCCATGTTGACCGAGGAGCGGATGGGGCGGTCCCTGGAGGATGCTACGGCAGACGGACGGGTTCGCGGAGGCGGACGATGCAAATATGCGAGAACGCGCCGTCTTACCGGCCACCCCGGACGGCCCGCCACCCAGTTCCCCTGGCCCCCGAAGGAGCCCGCGGCCGTTCAGTGCGCCGGCAGCGACGCCCTGCGTTCCGCCACCGCCGGTGCCGTCGAGTGGGGGAGGAGGTCGCGCGGGTCGTCCGGGAGGACCACCTCGATCTCCGCGTCCTCGCAGAAACGATACGGCCGGTGTTCCAGGTAGGCCCCGAGATACCTCCGCACCCGCGACATCTCGGCCCGTACGGTCACCGTGCGGGCCGGGTCGCCGAACATGTCCTCGGCCAGCCCCGACGCGCTGCGGCCGGCGCGGTGCACGGCCAGCAGGTACAGCAACTCGGCATGCCGGGGACTCAGTTCCCGGGCCCACGCCTCCGCGCCGCCCAGCACCCGGACCGACCAGCGGCGCGGCTGCCCGAGGTCCAGCACGATCCGGACCGCTCCCTGCGGCACCGGCTCCTCGGCGGCCCGCACCAGCCAGCCCTCGCCCAGCGGCTCCACGGTGCACGCCCCGAACGCCGGCAGCCACCTCGGCCCCGCCGCCAAGGACTTGGGCAGCGTCACCCGCTCCAGGTACGGCATCCCCGTCACCGCCGCCGTCCAGCCGTCACGGTCCGTCACCAGCGCCCGCCCGCCGAGCCGGGCCAGCACCGGCGCGGCCACCGCACGCAGCCGCTCCAGCGTCAGCACGTGCAACTCGCGCAACCGGGCCTCGGCGAGCTTGGCCACCGAGTCGACCCAGGCGAGCGTCGCCGGGTGCATCGTCTCCAGCGGCCCGCTCACGTCGACCACGCCGAGCAGCCGGCCACTGCGCGGATCGGTGATGGGCGCCCCGGCGCAGGTCCAGGTCGCCTGGGACCGAACGAAGTGCTCGGAGGCGAAGACCTGTACGGGCCGCCGGGTGATCGCCGGCGTGCCCACGCCGTTGGTGCCGACCACTTCCTCGCGCCAGTCCGCCCCGAGTTCGAAGCCGAGACCGTCGGCCTTGCGCAGCACCGGCGCGCTGCCCTCCCGCCACAGCACCCGGCCCTCGTCGTCGGCCACCACCATGATGTGGTGCGCGACGTCCGCGACCGACAGCAGACCCTCCCGCAGCACCGGCAACACGTGCCGCAGCCCCGAGGCCTCCCGCCGTCGCTGCACCTCCTCGGGGGACAGCAGCCCGGAGCGGAAGTCGTGCTCGGGATCGACCCCCCTGCGCAGCACCCGCTCCCAGGACTGCTCGATCACCGGACGCGGCGCCACCGGAGCCCGTCCGCCCGAGAGTTTCGCGGAACGGACCTCGTTGAGCGTCCGCGCCGCACGCGCCGTGTCGACGGCGGCGAACTGCGTCACGTCCATCGGCGAGAGAGCCACTGGTCCCCGTCCTCCCGGAAGCCGGATGTGCGGATACTCGGATGTTCGTCTGATAGTGACCGGATGCCCGTGACGGGAGGACACAGTCCGCACACAGTCGGCAGCAAGTTGCAACCCCCTGCAACCCTGGTGGACGGCCGTACCGGTGTCCAAACTTGAACCACGTCGCCCCGAGCGGCGTACGCGGCCTGAACGGGCCGGTGTGGCGGGGGTGGTGCCGTGTCGGCGCAGCACCACCCCCGTGCCACCCGGCGGGATCAGGCCGCTGTCGGCGGCCGGGCCCGCTCCACCACCGACGCCAGGTCCAGTGTGGGCGGCAGCGTGCCGAAGGCCGCGCCCCCGTCACCGCCCAGTCGCGCGGCGCAGAACGCGTCGGCGACCTCCGGCGGCGCGTACCGGACCAGCAGCGCGCCCTGGAGCACCAGCGCCAGCCGCTCCGCCAGCCGCCGCGCCCGCCCCTCGGCGGCCCCCAGATCGGCCAGCTCGGTCAGCAGGCCCCTGATCGCCGCGTCCAGACGGTGATCGGCGCCGCGCGCCAGACCCACCTCCGTGAGATACGCGTCCAGCGCCAGCGGCTCCCGCCCGAGCGCCCGCAGGATGTCCAGCGCCTGCACGTTGCCGGCGCCCTCCCAGATCGAGTTCAGCGGCGACTCGCGCACCAGCCGGGGCATCCCGGACTCCTCCACGTACCCGTTGCCGCCCAGGCACTCGGCGGCCTCCACCGCCACCGGCGCACACCGCTTGGTCACCCAGTACTTGGCCACCGGCACCGCGATCCGCAGCAGCGCACGCTCCCGCTCGTCGCCGCCCTCGGCGGCGTCGTAGGCCGCCGCCAGCCGCACCGCGAGCGTGGTGGCCGCCTCCGACTCGACCGCGAGATCCGCCAGGACGTTGCGCATCAGCGGCTGGTCGACCAGCTTCGCGCCGAAGGCCTCCCGGTAGGCGCAGTGGTGCACCGCCTGGGCGACGGCCTGCCGCATCAGACCCGCCGAACCCAGCACGCAGTCGAGCCGGGTCGCCGCCACCATGCCGATGACGGTGCGCACCCCGCTCCCCTCCTCGCCGACCCGGCGCGCCCAGGTCCCCGCGAACTCGACCTCGGCGGAGGCGTTGGACCGGTTGCCCAGCTTGTCCTTGAGCCGCTGGATCAGGAACACGTTGCGGGTGCCGTCCGCCAGCACCCGCGGCACCAGGAAGCAGGTCAGCCCTCCCGGGGCCTGCGCCAGCACCAGGAAGCCGTCCGACATCGGCGCCGAGCAGAACCACTTGTGCCCGGTCAGCTCGTACGTGCCGTCCTCGGCCAGCGGGCGCGCCGAGGTGGTGTTCGCCCGTACGTCGCTGCCGCCCTGCTTCTCCGTCATGCCCATCCCGAACAGCACTCCGGCCTTGAGGTGGGCGGGCCGCAGCTCCCGGTCGTACACGCGGGAGGCCAGCCGGGGCTCCCACTGCGCCGCGAGCCCCGGGTCGGCGCGCAGGGCCGGTACCGCCGCGTGGGTCATCGACAGCGGGCAGCAGTTCCCGGCCTCGACCTGGGTCCACATGAGGAAGGCGGCGGCACGCCGCACATGCCCGCCCGGCCGGGACCAGGCCGCGGTCAGGCCCGCCGAGACGCCCTTGCCCAGCAGCCGGTGCCAGGCCGGGTGGAAGCCGACCTCGTCGACACGGTGGCCGTAGCGGTCGTGGGTGCGCAGGACCGGCGGGTTCTCGTTGGCCTGCGCGCCCCACTCCTGGGTCTGGACCGATCCGCAGCCGCGGCCGAGCCCCGACAGCTCCTCCAGCGCCTCCTCGTGGAGCTCCGGTGCCAGATGCCGCTCGACCGCGGCCGTCAGGGCCCGGTCGGCGGTGAAGACGTCGTAGCCGACCAGCGGCGGCGCCTGATTCGTCACGGTGTGGGAGCTGCCTGCCATGACCGTGAACCTACCGTGCCGGGGACCCGCCGGGAGCCGGCACCGGACGGCGGGCGTCCGCGGATGAGTGCGACCCCCGGCGACGGATACCTTTAGGTCGTGCAGCCAGCAAGTGAATCCCCCGAACGGCCCTCCGGCCGGCTTCATCGCGCCCGCGTCCTGTACCGCAACGTCTCCAAACGCAGGACCGCCTGGCTGCTGCTCAAGGACACGGTCAACTCGGGCATGGAGTACCGCATCCTCGGCCTCGCCGCCGAGGCCGCGTTCTTCACGCTGCTGTCGGTGCCGCCCCTGCTGCTGAGCCTCCTGGGCCTGCTCGGATACGTCGACGCGTGGATCGGCGCCGACACCACCGAGAGCCTGCGCACCAACATCCTGGACGCCTCCCGCGCGGTGCTCTCCGAGAAGGGCGTCCAGCAGATCACCGAGCCGATCCTGGACGACGTGATGAAGGGCGGCCGGCCCGACGTCATCTCCATCGGCTTCCTGTTCGCCCTGTGGTCGGGCTCCCGCGCGGTGAACGTCTTCATCGACACCATCACCGTGATGTACGGCCTGGACGGCGTCCGGGGCATCGTCAAGACCCGCCTGATGGCCTTCCTGCTGTTCCTGGTGGCCCTGCTGATCGGGTCGGTCGCGCTGCCGCTGATGGTGGCCGGTCCGGATGCGGTGGTGCGGATCGTGCCCTGGTCGACGACGGTCGTCCAGGTGCTCTACTGGCCGGTCGTCATCATCCTGTCCATCGTGTTCCTGACCACGCTGTACCACGTCTCCGTGCCCGTACGGTCCCCGTGGATCGAGGACGTGCCCGGCGCGCTGGTCGCCCTCGGCATGTGGGTGCTCGGCAGCTTCCTGCTGCGCATCTACCTCACCAGCACCGTCGAGGGCCCCACCATCTACGGTTCGCTGGCCGCGCCCGTCGCCGTGCTGCTGTGGATCGGCGTGTCCGCGTTCGCCGTGCTCGTCGGGGCCGCGGTCAACGCGGCCATCGACCGCGTCTGGCCGGCCGCGGCCACCGCGGCCGCCCGTGAGGCCAACGAGCGGCTGCGCCAGGCCCAGGTCGCCGAGTACGTGGCCCGCACCGCCGCGAGCGGCGAGGCGGACCCCGACATGCCCTCCGAGTTCCCGGAACGCTGGTCCCGCTTCCTGCCCCCGGAAGACGTCACCTCCCGCCTGCGCACCCACGTGAAGAACACGCCGCCCGCGAACCACAACAAGCCCGAGGCCTCGTAACCGGACCGCCCAGGTCCTGTCGTCGGACTCCCGTCGTCCGCCCGGAGGGCGGGCCTTGCGGCGTGCCTCCTCGGCGGGCCGCGCCCGCTCC
Source organism: Streptomyces sp. NPDC097107 (assembly GCF_044762405.1). Lineage (NCBI taxonomy): Bacteria > Bacillati > Actinomycetota > Actinomycetes > Kitasatosporales > Streptomycetaceae > Streptomyces > Streptomyces sp. NPDC097107. The sequence continues at coordinate 379,666 of NZ_JBIWEF010000005.1, forward strand.
TCGCCGCGCGCCGACAGCAGCACCGGCCGCCGCACGCCGAGCCCGGCCGCCTCCCGCGCCAGCGCCCCGACCGCCCCGGCGGCGTGGGGTGCGCCGACGTCGGTGGAGTGCGCCAGGCAGGCGGCGTCGGCACCGCGCAGGACGTCCGCCCAGGTCGACCGGTCCCGCCAGTCGGAGCCGGTCGCCCGGGAGGCCGCCCGCACGGTCAGCCCGGCCGCCCGCGCCGCCTCGGCCACCCGCCGCCCGGTGCGACCGGACGCCCCGTCACGACGACCGTCATGCCCGCTTCCGTGTTCATGTCTGCCGTGTCTGCCGTGTCTGTTGTGCCTGCCATGTCTGTCATGGCTTCAGCCAACTGCCGGGCGCCGTACGTTCCCATCGCCGCACGGCTCTTCCCATACACGTGCGGCTACGCTGTGGCGCCATGGACGCACTCGCCGGTCTGCTGGAGGGCCCCCGCGCCCGGGGCGCGTTCATGATCCGCGCCTGCTTCGACCCGCCGTGGGCCGTGCGCATCGAGGACCGGGCGCCGCTGACGGTGATGCTGATGGCCCGCGGCGACGCCTGGATCGTTCCGGACACGGGCGAGCGGCTGCGACTGCGGGCCGGCGACCTCGCCATCGCGCGCGGCCCCGACCCGTACACCTGCGCCGACGACCCCGGCACCCCGCCGCAGGCGGTGATCCTTCCGGGCGGCGTGTGCAGCTACCCCGACGGACGCCCCCTCAACGGCTCGATGGACCTCGGCGTGCGCACCTGGGGCGACCGACCCGACGGCGGCGCGGTGCTGCTGATCGGCACCTACCTGGTCCGGGGCGAGATCGGCGGCCGGCTGCTGGACGCCCTGCCGCCGTTGCTGTCCCTCACCTCCGACCAGTGGGACTGCCCGCTGACGCCCCTGCTCACGACGGAGGTCACGCGGGACGAGCCGGGTCAGGAGGTCGTCCTGGACCGGCTCCTCGACCTGCTGGTCATCGCCGCGCTACGGGCCTGGTTCGCCGGCCCGCGGGCCGAGCCGCCCGCCTGGTACCGGGCGCTGGGGGACCCGGTCGTCGGCCGGGCGCTGCGGCTGCTCCAGGACGACCCGGCGCGCCCCTGGACGGTGGCGTCGCTCGCCGCCGAGACCGGGGTCTCCCGCGCCGCGCTCGCCCGGCGCTTCACCGGCCTGGTGGGCGAGCCCCCGATGGGGTACCTCACCGGCTGGCGCCTCGCCCTCGCCGCCGACCGGCTGCGCGACACCGAGGACACGCTCGGCGTGATCGCCCGCCAGGTCGGCTACGGCAGCGCGTTCGCCCTGTCCACGGCCTTCAAGCGGGTGTACGGCGTCAGCCCGCAGGAGCACCGCGCACCGGCGTAGCCTGGCAGGCGTGTACGCGGAACGGGCGTCCCGGCTGACCGGCGCGGTGGTGTGGACCAACACCCCGACCGCACCCGGCGGCCCGGGGCGCGTCCTGCCCGACGGCTGCATGGACCTGCTCTGGCACGACGGCCGGCTGCTCGTCGCGGGCCCCGACACCCGCGCCCACGTCACCGAGGGCGCCCCGGGTCCCTGGGCGGGCGTCCGCTTCTACCCCGGCACCGCGCCCGCCCTCCTGGGCGTCCCCGCCCACGAACTGCGCGACCGGCGCGTCGAACTCGCCGACCTCTGGCCGGCCCCCCGGGTGCGGCGGCTGACCGCGCGGGTGAACGCGGCCCTCGACCCGGCGAACGGCCTGGAGGAGGCGGCGCTGTCCCGGGCGGCCGACACCGAGCCCGCCGACCCGATGCTGCGCCGGATCGTGACCGCCCTCGACGCCGGCTGCCCGGTGGCCGGCACCGCCGACGAACTCGGCATCGGAGCCCGCCGGTTGCACCGCCGCTCACTGGCCGCCTTCGGTTACGGCCCCAAGACGCTGGCCCGCGTACTGCGGTTGCAGCGCGCCCTCGCCCTGGCCCGCGCGGGCACGCCCCTCGCCGAGACGGCCGTCCGGTCCGGTTACGCGGACCAGGCCCACCTGACGCGGGACGTGCGGCGGTTGGCGGGCGTGTCACCCGGGGAACTACTCGGCCGGCGTGGATAGCGGCGCGAACAGGTCGACGCCGTGGCCGTCCGGGTCGTTCACGACGGCGTACCGCTGCCCCCAGACGGCGTCCCAGGGCTTGAGTTCGCCGTGGCACCCGGCGCCGGTCAGCTCCCCGTAGAGCGCGTCGACTTCGGCGGGTGTGTCGCACAGCAGGGCGAGCGAGTGCCGCCCGCCACCGGCCGGTGGCTGCCATCCGGGGTGGAAGGAGCGGACGGTCTCCTCGGTGTCGAGCAGCAGCCGGATCCCGCCCGGCAGCTCGGCCTCGGCGTGCGGCTGGTCCCCGGCGCCCTCGGGGAACGCGAAACCGAGCCGGCGGTAGAAGGTCACGGACGCGGCCATGTCGGAGACGACGAGGCCGATGGCGTTGAATCGTGCGGTCATGGGGCCACGGTAGGCAGGGCCCGGCAGTCCGGTCTTGAAGGAAACGGACATGACGGCGGCGTTCCTGTGGGACGTGCCGGGAGGGCCTTGTCTCAGAAGCCCCTCAAGTCACTCGAACCGCACCGGCCACGGCAACGACCATGGCTCCATGTTCGGACGCGGCAGGCGACCGGAACTCAACGTCCTCGTCCTGCGCGACGCGGACGTCATCGCCCACGGCATCCGTCAGGCGCTCGCCGGGCGCGCTGTGGAACACCTGTACGGCAGGATGGCCGCATGATTCGTCCCACGCGCCACCTGCCGGTGCTGCTGCTGGCCCCGCTGCTGCTCACCGCCTGCGGCTCCGAGAAGGCGGACGCCGACCCCGCGGCCGGCTCCTCCGCAAGCGTCACCGAGGCCACCGGCCAGGGTGAACTCGAGGCCCGCGCACAGGCGCTGGGCGTGGCGCCCGAGCTGGTCCGCGTCATCGGATCCCCCGGTTTCACCCTGGCCCAGCAGTCCGTCGGCGTACTCGGCGACGACGGCTTCTCCGCCACCTGGGTCTCCCGCGAGACCGCCGCCCACCTGCGCCTCTCCGTCGACCGGGGCTCGATCACCGGCGCCACCTGCCCCGAGCAGCCGGTCGGCGACATGTCCGGCGAGCGCACGACGTGCGAGCGCGACGGCGACGCCTGGTACCGCACCGGCGCCGGACGACACGAGTACGCCGTGCCCGAGGAGGGGCACGTCGTGCGCGTCTCCGGCGAGGCGGACGCCGTGCCGCGCGACGTCCTGCGCGAGGCCGCCCTGGCCGCCCACCGCCCCGACACCTCCGAGGCCGCCGCCCTCCTGCCTCCGGCCGGACCCGCGCCCAGCGCACCGGTGGAGCGCGGCGATCTGCCCTCGTTCGGCGACGGGGCACCCGACAACGGTGTGGGCGTGGGCGGCTGACCCGGTCCCACCGCCCGGTCCGGCCGTCTAGGGTCGGCGCCATGGCCCCCCGAGTGCTCCTCTTCACGCGCACCACCGCCTACCGCCACGACTCCATCCCGGACGCGGTCGACGCCGTGGGAACGCTGGGGGAGTTCGAGACCCACCACACGGAGGACCCGGCGGTCCTGGAGGGGCCCCTCGCCCCTTACGCCGCCGTCGTCTTCCTCTCCACCAGCGGCGAGGTGCTCACCCCGGCCGGGCGCACCCGGCTCGCCGAGTACGTCGAGTCGGGCGGCGGCTTCGTCGGCGTCCACGCGGCGGCCTGCACCGAGGACGACTGGCCGTACTACGGCGAACTGCTCGGCGCCCGCTTCGACCGGCACCCCGCCCACCAGCCGGGCCGGGTGGTCGTCGAGGACCGCGATCACCCCGCGACCCGGGACCTGCCCGCCGTCTGGGAGTTCACGGACGAGTGGTACGACTTCCGCACCAACCCGCGCGGCGCGGTCCGCGTCCTCGCCCGCGCCGACGAGTCGTCGTACGAGGGCGGCGGCATGGGCGACGACCATCCACTGGTCTGGTGCCGCGACCAGGGCGCGGGCCGCGTCTTCTACACGGCCCTCGGCCACGCCGCCGACGCCTACACCGACCCGGACTTCCGCGCCCATCTGCGGGGCGGCATCGACTGGGCGGCCCGGATCCGCTAGGGGGTGTCGTTCGGATCGGGCCGGCTCCGGGCGGCGGTGCCTTGCGACTCCGGCAGGGCCCGGACGACACTTCCTAGGCGGGCATCGCCCCGCTCCGTGCCGCCCTGCGGTGGCGCGCGGTCAGGCGGGAGCCGGACTCGCGGCGGGCCGCGCGGCGCAGGAGGGGTACGGCGAGCAGGAACCCGAGGACCGTCCAGGCGGTCAGTACCAGGGCGACCATGGGCAGCTCCCAGGAGCCCGCGACCTCGGCGGCCCGTGCGGAGTCCGGCAGCAGCGCCGAACGCAGCCCCTGCGCCATCCACTTGAGCGGGAAGACCGAGGCGACCTGCTGGACCGGCACGGGCAGCGAGGTGATCGGGAAGACCGCTCCGGAGGTGAACAGCAGCGCCATCGTGGGCAGCATGATCAACGCCAGCGCCTCGCGCGGGTTGGGCAGCACGGCGCCGATGGCCGCGCCCAGCGGCACGACGGCGAGCAGCCCCAGCGTGGTCACCCACAGCAGCGTCAGCCAGTCGCCCGGCCCGCGCGGCAGCGGCCCGTCCACCAGCAGCGCCGCGGCCGCCAGGAGCAGGGCCAGGGTGCCGGTCGCCATGACGACCACCAGCAGGCACTTGGCGATGAGGTAGGCCGGTATTCCGCCGGGCGTCGCGCGCAGTCGCAGCAGGGCGCCCTCCTCCCGCTCGGTCACGAGTATCTGCGGGAGGTTGATCAGCCCGATCTGGAACAGCAGGTAGGCGGCGAAGCCGGCGAGCACCAGGTGGGCCATCGGGGTGTGGGTACCGGGAACGTCGTCGCTGATGTAGGCGCCGATCAGCAGTGCGACGACCACGTTGCTCAGATGTCCGGACATCTCCTTGGGGTTGCGCAGGAGGTGCCGCAGCTCGATGCCGCCGCGGAGGAAGCCGGCCCGCCAGTGGCGGGCGGTGCGGCCCGGCCGCTTCGACCCTCCGGGCGTCTCGTCCGTCGTCTCCGCCTTGTCGGCCGTACTCGTCTCGTTCGTCATGTGTGTCCCCCTCATGCCGCCCGTGCCTCCCGGTCCACGGCCTCGTCCGTGCCGTCGGCCGCCCGGTGCACCATGTGCAGATAGGTGTCCTCCAGCGTCGGACGGCGGACCTCCAGGCCGGCGATCGGGCCGTCGGCGTTCCGGTGGAGCTCCCAGACCAGCTGTGAGGGGTCGTCGGTGCGTTCGCGGCGGGGCGTCCCGTCGTCGGCCGTCCAGCGGACCTCGGCCCGGGCGGCGGCCCGACGGGCCAGCTCCGACGGGGTGCCGCAGGCCCGGATCCGGCCGCCGACCAGCATCGCGATCCGGTCGGCGAGCCGCTCGGCCTCCACCAGGTCGTGGGTGGTGAGCAGGACGGTGACGCCTTCGTCGCGGGCCAGCCGTTCGACCAGGAGGTGGAACTCGCGCCGCGCCTCGGGGTCGAAGCCGGTGGTCGGCTCGTCCAGGAAGAGGAGGTCGGGGCGGCCGACGATGCCGAGCGCGACGTCCAGCCGTCGGCGTTGGCCGCCGGACAGCCGGTTCACCTGCCGGTCGGCCCGGTCGGTGAGGCCGACCAGGGCAAGCAGTTCGGCCGGGTCGCGCGGGTCGGGGTAGTACGTCGCGAAGTGCGTCAGCAGCTCGGCGACCCGCCAGCGGGGGTGGTCGCGCCAGGACTGCAGGACCAGGCCGATGCGGCCGCGCCAGGTGTCGTCGCCCCGCTCCGGATCCGCGCCGAGGACGCGGACCTCGCCGGCGGAGCGCTGCCGGAAGCCCTCCAGGATCTCGACGGTGGTGGTCTTCCCGGCACCGTTGGGCCCGAGCAGGGCGAAGACCTCGCCGCGGTGGACGTCGAGATCGATGCCGTGGAGGACGTCGACGGCCCCGTACGACATGGTCAGGTCGCGTACCCGGATCACAGGTTGGGCGGGTGAGTGCTCGAACCGCGTCATCGTGCTGCCTCCGGGTGGTGCTGCCGCTGTGGCCGTGGTGCCTCCTCGGCCGCCGTAGCGGGCCCGGCGCCCTCGACGATCGCCCGGAGCGCCGCCACGTGCCCCTCGAAGGCGGTGCGGCCACGGTCGGTCAGCCGTACCTTCGTGCGCCGCTTGCGGCCGCCGCCCTCCTTGTGGATCTCCAGGTATCCGGCCTCTTCCAGGGTGTGCAGCTGTTTGGAGAGCGCCGAGTCGCTGAGCGAGAGGCTGTCGCGGACGAACGCGAAGTCCGCCCACTCGGTGGTGGCGAGCAGCGCGACCACCGACAGCCGGGTGGCGGGATGGATCAGCTCGTCGAAGCCGGTGGGGATGCTCATCGGGCGGCTCCCGCGCGGGCCGCCCGTTCGCCGCCGCCCCGCAGCGAGCCCGCCGCCCAGCGGTTCGTCGGCCCGACGAAGACCAGGAACACGGCCGCCGAGACCGTGGCCTGGACGAGACCGGCGAACATCGGCTCCAGTGGCTCGACCAGGCGGCCGGAGAGCACGACGGTCCCGGCGGTCACCACCGCGGCCGCGACGAACGCGGCGAGCATCCGCCAGTCGGAGCGGGAGTGGTGCAGTCGCATCCGGCTCCTGCGGCTGTGCACCACGGCCAGCGCGCTCAGCAGCCCGACGTACGCGGCCAGGACCAGCCAGACGCCCCACCGGGGCAGATCCAGGCCCAGTCCGGCCAGGAAGACCCACATGATCGCGGCCGTGACGTAGTTCGCACCCGGACGGCCGGACACGGTCCGCTCGAACTCGTCGTACACGCGCTCCTGCGGCACCCGGATGCGCTGCAGATCCCTCCACGCCTGTTCGGCGTCCACCGGCGTGCTCAAGACCATTGCCTCCCCGTGACGGAATCTACTTTCCTGATGGGAAAGCTAGCCCTGACTTTCCCAGAAGGCAAGTCAGGGCGTTCCGCGGTCGGCAAGGGCGTCGCCGGTCGTTACTCCTCGAAGGTGGCGACGGTTTCGAGACCGGCGTGCCGCAGGGTCCGGTGAACGGCCGGGCGGGCCCCGCGGACGGTGATGGCGGCCGGCTCCGGGGCCCGGGTGACCGCTCGCAGCAGCGCGTAGGCGCAGGCCAGGTCGATGTGGTGCAGGTCGCTCATCTCCAGCGTCCACGTGCCGGGCTGCCGCAGACGGTGGTCGAGGAGGAGTTCCTCCAGTACGCGCAGCGCGGGAGCGTCCAGGTCGCCGGAGAAGGCCAGCACTGCGTGCTGCCCGTCGGCCTCGGAGATCCTCACGGGGGCGGGCTGGCTCGGGCGGTGAGGGTCGACGGTCACGACGGCCTCCTCGGCGGCGCATGGCGGGCGTACGTGACTTCCATTGTCCCCCAGTGGCGTCGAGCGGGACTCTCGGAACAGACCGCCGGAACTGACCGCGGGAACTGACCGCGGGAACTGACCGCGGGAACTGACCGCGGGAACTGACCGCGGGAACTGACCGCGGGAACTGACCGCGGGAACTGACCGCCGGAACAGACCGCCGGAACAGACCGCCGGAACTGACCGCCGGAACAGACCGCCGGAACTGAGCGCGGGAACTGATCACTGGAACAGATCACCGGAATAGACCGGCTCGCCGTGCCGCTATGACATGCGCAGTGCATCAGTGCGGCGAAGGACTGGTGAGCGCGTGATGGCAGGCCGGACGAACCCTGTGGTCGGTACGCCGCACGGGGCCGTACGCGGCAGATACGAGCACGGCATCGCTGTGTTCCGGGGCATCCCGTACGCCGCGCCCCCCTTCGGACCGCGCCGGTTCCGGCCGCCTGTGCCGCCCGAGCCCTGGGACGGAGTACGCGACGCCGGCTCCTTCGGCCCCACGGCGCCGAAACCGCCGTACTCCGAGGCATTCGCCCAGTACCTCTCCGACCCGGCCATCCCCGGCGACGACTGCCTCAACCTCAACGTCTGGACCCCCGAGCCGGCCCCCCGGAGCCCGCCTGCCGGTCCTGGTCTGGCTGCACGGCGGCGCCCTCACCAGGGGCTCCTCCGCCGTCCCCGTCTACGACGGCCGCACCTTCGCCCGGGACGGCGTGGTCTGTGTGTCGGTCAACTACCGGCTGGGCGTCGAGGGCTACGGACTGTTCCCCGACGCCCCCGCCAACGCCGGCCTGCGCGACCAGCTCGCCGCCCTGAAGTGGGTGCACGAGTCGATCGCGGCCTTCGGCGGCGACCCCGACCGGGTCACCCTCGCCGGGCAGTCCGCCGGAGCCATCAGCACCGGCGCCCTCCTCGCCGCCCCGCAGGCCCACGGCCTCATCCGGCGGGCCGTGCTGCAGAGCGGTGCCCCGGAGGCCGCCGACCGCGACAAGGTCCGGCGGATGGTCCGCCGCATGGCCTCCCGCCTCAAGATCCCCGCCACCGCCGAGGCCTTCGCCGCCACCGACCGCGGCCGGCTGCTGCGCGCCCAGGCCGAGGTGGGCAGGCTCAGCGGCCCCGTGCTCGGCGGACCCGCCTTCGACATCGTCGTCGACGGGGACGTGCTTCCCCGCGACCCGCTGGAGGCGCTGGTCGAGGGCGGGGCCGCACCCGGCGTCGACCTGATGATGGGCTGGACGCGGGACGAGTACCGGCTGTGGCTGGTACCCGGCGGCCTCCTCGAACGCGTCGACCGGCTCGGCGCCGTCACCCTCGCCGGTGCGCGCGCCCGCGTCCACTGCGGCAACGAGGTCGTACGCGGCTACCGCGCCGTGCACGCCGGCGCCGCCGAGACCGTCGGTCAGCTGGTCACCGACCACCTGCTCCGCATCCCGATGCACCGCCTGGCCGACGCGCGGCCGGGATCGTCGTACGTCTACGAGTTCGCCTGGCCGTCCGGCCTGCCCGACCTCGGCGCCTGCCACGCCCTGGAACTGGGCTTCGCATCGACTCCGGGGACACGCCCGATTCGCGCAGGCTCGCGGGCGACGGGGCTCCGCAGGAGCTGACCGACGCGATGCACGGGGCGTGGGTGCGGTTCGCGGAGTCCGGGGTCCCGGGGTGGACGGCGTGGGACGCCACGCATCCCGTGCGGGTCTTCGGAGACGGCGCCCCGCACACGGCGTACGGTCCGCGCGACGCCGAGTTCGACCTGTGGCAGGCCGACGTCACCATGCGAGGAATGCGGTCCAGGCGGCTGGTTCGACGGTGATGGTGTCGCCGACGGTTGTTTTGGAGTGGCGGATGTGGATGGTGGTGGGTTGGATGGCGACTTCTACGCAGGCGCCGCCTTCGCTTCCGCTGTAGCTGGACTTGAACCACTTGAGGTCGGTGCCGCTCATGCTTCTCCCAGAAGACGATCCAACATGGCCCTCGTCTCCTCGGTGTTGAGGGCCTGCGTTCGCAGCGTCGCATACTTCTGGGTCAGGATCCCCACCCCATCGGGATCGGCGATCAACTGGCTGCCCCGCTGAGTTTCCATGTAGGCGAGCCGCTGGTATTCGGGTGTTTCGAGGAGGATGAACGGGCCATCGAGTCCGGCGTGGGAGGTTCGGCCGAGTGGCAGGACCTGGAGGGTGATTCCAGGTACGTCGACGTGCTCCCGCAGCTTCCGCACCTGCTCGGCGTATACGTCGCGTCCGCCCAAGTGGTCTCGCAGCGCGGCCTCCCAGATGACGAAGCTCACGGTGGGCGGCACTTTGCGGTGAAGAATTGATTGACGGTCGATGCGACCAGCGACCAACTGCGCGATCGAGTCGTCGTCATAGACCGGTACCCGGCTCCGGAAGACGGCTTGGGCGTAGGCCTCTGTTTGCAGCAGACCGGGAATGGCCGAACCCTCATACCACGAGATCGCGAAGGCCTCCCGCTCCCTGAGGTCGAACTCCCCACCCGCGCGCGTACGTTCACCGCCGCGCACCCGTACAGACCGGCCGTACGGCAGCGCGCTGTGTCTCATCATGGCCACGGAGCATGACCATCGTCACGTGAACAAGGAAACTCAACCCCCGTCCCCACGTGAACGCCTCTACCGCCGGGAACGCCGGTCGGTCCCCGCCGCGCGGGCGTTCGCGGGGGAGGCCCTCGCCGAGTGGGGCATGCGCGAGCGTGCGGACGACGTCGTGCTGTGCGTCAGCGAACTGGCGACCAACGCCCTGCTGCACGGCGTACCGCCCGGCCGGGGCTTCCTGCTGCGCCTGCTGCCGTACGGCGACGGTGTCGGCGTCCGCGTCGAGGTGCACGACAGCGGGGACGGCGTACCGGCGATGCCGCAGGCGGAGGAAACGGGAGCCCGGAGAGGGCGGGCGCGGGCTGCTGCTGGTGTCGGAGCTGGCGGACAAGTGGGGCGTGGGGGAGCGGGGCCCCGGCAAGATCGTGTGGTGCGAGGTGGGTGCCGCCCGGGCACGGCCACCGGTCACGGCGACGACAGCACCGACGCGATCGACGTGATCGCGTCCGGGCCCACCCGGCAGCACCCGCCGACGAGCCGGGCCCCGGCGGCCCGCCAGCCACGCACCTGATCGGCGTCGAACGAGGAACGCCCCCGCCACGCCCGGTCCTGCGCGTCCCACAGCTCACCGCTGTTGGGATAGACGACGACCGGCTTGCCGGTGACCCGGGCCGCGGTCTCGACCGCACCGGCCACGTCCTCGGGGGCGCAGCAGTTCACGCCCACCGCGATCACCTCTTCCGCGTCCGCCGCCAGGGCGAAGGCCTCCTCCAGTGGCTGACCGGCGCGGGTCCGGTCGCCCGCGACGGTGTACGACAGCCAGGCCGGCACGCCCAGTCCGCGCACCGCCCTCAGCAGTGCCGCCGCCTCGTCGGTGTCGGGGACCGTCTCCAGCGCGAGGGCGTCGGGGCCTGCGGCGGCCAGGACCTCGAGGCGCGGCCGGTGGAAGCGCTCCAGTTCACCGGCGCCGAGCCCGTACCGGCCGCGGTACTCGGAGCCGTCCGCGAGCATCGCCCCGTACGGGCCGGCCGACGCCGCCACCCACAGCGGACGGGCCGCTCCTGCCCGGCGGGCCGCGTCCCGGGCCAGCTCCACGCTGAGAGCGAGCAGTTCGGCGGCCCGCTCCCGCCCGACGCCGCGCCGGGCGAAGCCCTCGAAGGTGGCCTGGTAGCTGGAGGTGATCGCCACGTCCGCCCCCGCCTCGAAGTAGGCGAGATGGGCCTCGGCGATCGCGTCCGGCGCCTCGGCGAGCAGCCGGGCCGACCACAGTCCGTCGCTCAGGTCGTGCCCGGCCGACTCCAGTTGGTTGGACAGCCCGCCGTCGAGCACGAGCGGGCGGCCGGAGGCGAGGGCGTCGGCGAAGTCGCTGGTCATGCCGCCAGGCTAGCCAGTACGCGCGAGAACGCGGGAGGCTCGCCCCCGTGCGAGCTACAGCCGGGTGTCCACCGTGAGCTGACGATCCTCGGTCGCCGGATCCGTAGCGTCCAGTGCAGTCCGCGGCACTCCGGCCGCGGTCCTGATCACGGTGTTTCCCCGGGCCGGAGCCGCGGCACCGGCTCGACGTCGCGGTCCGGGACCTCCCGTCCGGGGTGCTGCTCCTCCTCGTGTAGTTCCTGCCGGGGCTGCGCGGCAACGGGACGGAGGTCGGCGGTCCGGCGAGCTCGACCTGCGGGACCGCGTCCAGGCCGTCGTCCACGCCTACCGGCACGGGCCGGTGGCCCGACGCGCGCGCCGCGCAAGCGGCGGTGTCGAACCCGTTGACCTCTCCACGTCACACCCTTACCTTTTCGACGTTCGTAATCACAGATGGTGTTCGACATCACGAACGAGATGTGTCGCGCACCCCGTCGAGAGGCCCCGCATGAGCCGCGCCGACGATCAGCCCGCCCAGCCCGCCCAGCCCGCCCAGCCCGCGGCACCCGGCCGACGCCTGCTGTTGAAGGGTGCCGCGGTCGCGGGAGCCCTGGCTGCCGTCCCCGCCGTCCCCGCCCTCGCCCCCGCCGCGTCCGCCGCCCCCGGCAAGCCGGCCCCGTACGTGAACCCGCTCGTCCGCAACCGTGCCGACCCGCACATCCGCCGGCACACCGACGGCTTCTACTACTTCACGGCGACCGCCCCCGAGTACGACCGCATCATCCTGCGCCGTTCCCGCACCCTGAACGGCCTCGCGACCGCCCACGAGTCCGTGATCTGGCGCAAGCACGCCACCGGCGACATGGGCGCGCACATCTGGGCGCCGGAGATGCACCGCGTCGGCGGCAAGTGGTACGTCTACTTCGCCGCCGCGCCCGCCGAGCGCGTCTGGGACATCCGGATCTGGGTCCTGGAGAACTCCCACCCCAACCCCTTCCGGGGCACCTGGGTGGAGCGGGGCCAGGTGAGGACGGCATGGGAGACCTTCTCCCTCGACGCCACCACCTTCACCCATCGCGGCACCCGCTACCTCGCCTGGGCCCAGTACGAGCCCGGCATGGACAACAACACCGCCCTGTGGCTGTCGGAGATGGCGAACCCCTGGACGCTGAAGGGCCGGCAGATACGGCTCTCCACGCCCGAGTACGACTGGGAGTGCGTCGGCTTCAAGGTCAACGAGGGCGCGTCGGTCATCGCCCGCAACGGCCGCCTGTTCATGACGTACTCGGCCAGCGCCACCGACGCCAACTACTGCATGGGCCTGCTGACCGTCGACGCGGACGCCGACCTGATGGACCCCGCGAACTGGTCGAAGTCGCCGACCCCCGTCTTCACGAGCAACGACACCACCGGTCAGTACGGTCCCGGCCACAACTGCTTCACCGTCGACCGGGACGGCCGCACCGATGTCCTCGTCTACCACGCCCGCCAGTACAAGGAGATCGACGGCGACCCGCTGAACGACCCCAACCGGCACACCCGCGTCCAGAAGCTCGGCTGGAAGGCGGACGGCACCCCGGACTTCGGCGTCCCGGTCGCCGACACGGCGAGGGGACGGGCGTGAGACGCTTCGCCGCCACATCGGCGGTGGCCGTCACGCTGGCCGCCGGTGCCCTGACGGTCGTACCCGCTCAGGCCCGGGCCCAGGACCAGGCGCCGGACCGGCCGTCCGGGATGGCCAACTGCACGGCTACGGCCTGCCACTTCGATATCCCGCCGGGTACGTACGACGTGAAGGTGCTGCTCGGCGGCGAGGACGCCGCCCGTACCGCCATCGGCGGCGAGAGCAGGCGGGCCCTGCTTCCCGAGACCGCCACGGCGGCCGGCGAGCGGGTCGCCCGCAGCTTCACCGTGGACGTCCGCACACCCGAGGGCGAGCCCACCGGGCCCGACGGCAGCCCGGGCCTGGACCTGACGATCGGCGGTCCGGCGCCCGCCCTGGCCGGTATCAGGGTGACCCCGGCCCGGCACGCGCGGCAGATCATCCTCGTCGGGGACTCCACGGTCTGCGACCAGCCGGGGGAGCCGTATTCCGGCTGGGGCCAGCAACTGCCGCGGTACCTCCGCAAGGGCCTGTCCGTCGCCAACCACGCCGACTCCGGGGACAGCACGGTCAGTTACCTGGCCGACCAGCGGCTCTGGGGTACCGTCCGGTCGCGGATTCACCCGGGTGACCTGGTGCTCGTCCAACTCGCCCACAACGACAAGACGACGGACGAGGCCACCTACCGGGCCAACCTTCAGACGCTGGTGGCGGGTGTACGGGAGCGGGGCGGCCGGCCCGTCCTGGTGACACCGGTCGTGCGCCGCTGGTTCAACGCCGACGGCACCCTCAACAACGGCACCGCGCTGCTCGTCAACGGTCTCGGCGTCGACCACCCGGCCGTCGTCCGCTCGGTCGCCGCCGCCGAGGACGTGCCGCTGATCGACCTGACCGCGAAGACGAAGGCGCTCGTGGAGTCCCTGGGCGTGGAGGGGTCCAAGGCCCTCTACCTCTACGACGAGAAGCGGGACAACACCCACACCTCCGCGCACGGCGCCACCGTCTACGCGGGCCTGGTCCGGGACGGGCTCGTCGACCAGCACCTGGTGCCGGGCGGCGCCGTACGGGCGGGACTCAGCCCCGCAGCCGGCTCCGCATCTGCGACAGACGGCGGTCGAAACGGAGGTTGAACCAGGTGAGCCAGCCCTTGGTGGCCACCGCGAGGGCGAGGGCCCTACTACGCCGACGCGGTGGGTGACCTGTCGTGACCGCCTTCGCCGACCTCCACCGTGCCGGTGAGCCCCTGCTGCTGCCCTGCGCCTGGGACCACGCCTCCGCTGTCGCTCGGCGGGATCGCCCAGGGGAACGGGGGCGGAGGCCTCCCGCGGTTCGGCGCGATCGCCGTCGTGGTCCTGTTCGACCGCAGTGGCGCGGCGCAGTGGTTCGAGCGCCCGCGCGCCGGCGGGCTGCCGTACGGTCAGTGGCCGCGGGAGCCGTCCGTCTCCCGGGGCCAGTTCGCCAGCGCCACGTGCAGCGCGTCGACCGCCTTGTCCCAGGACGCCTGTACGTCGCGCGGGGCGCCGAAGCCGCCGGTGGTCTCCAGGGCGCAGTAGCCGTGGAAGGTGCTGCGCAGCAGGCGTACCGCGTCGGTGAGGTCGGGTTCGGCCAGGCCGTAGGCGCGGAGCATGCCGTAGGTGATCTCGGCGGTGCGGCGCAGGGCGGGGGAGTCGGCGACGAGGGCCTGGTCGACGCGGATCCGGGTCGCGGCGTAGCGGCCGGGGTGGCGCAGGGCGTACGCCCGGTAGGCGCCCGCGTAGGCGGCCAGTGCCTCCTTCCCGGCCCGGCCGGCCACCGCCGTCGCGATCTCGTCGATCAGCTCGCCGCCGGCCAGCAGCGCGACCCGGACGCGCAGGTCCTGGAGGTTCCTGACGTGCGTGTAGAGGCTGGCGTCCTTCACCCCGAAGTGCCGGGCGAGCGCCGAGACGGTGACGCTCTCGAACCCGGCCGCGTCGGCGAGGTCGGCGGCGGCCGCGACGACGCGGCCGGTTGTGAGACCCGCTCGGGGCATGGGCCACCTTCCCGGCTTCCTAAGGCTCCTAGGTTTCATGCTAGGGCAGGCCGGGCGGCAGTCGGGGCTCACCTCTGAGTCGTTAAACGTTCATCTTCTGCCTCGATTCTCCTCACAGCCGCGCACGGCGGCGGTATCCAGGAGGAACTTCATGGGGCACGGACACGGGCACGCGCACGGCCATCACCACCACGGACACGCACACACCCACGACCACGACCACGACCGCGAGGCCGCGCAGCTCCTGCCCTCCGCCTTCGACACCAGCGTCCCCGACGAGGCCCTGAGCCCCGAACAGCAGTCGCGCCGTGGCCTGCTGCGCCGCGCGGGCCTGCTCGGCGCCGGACTCGCCGCCGGCACCGTCCTCGCCCAGACCGCGACCGCCGCCCCCGCGCAGGCCGCGGGCAACGGCAGCCGCAGGAAGGGCTTCCTCTGGCTGGCCGGCGACCACCACATCCACACCCAGTACAGCAGCGACGGCAAGTACCGCGTCGTCGACCAGGTCCGCCAGGGCGCCCGGCACGGCATGGACTGGCTGGTCATCACCGACCACGGCAACGTCACCCACGCCAAGATCGGTGTCGAGAAGGTCAACCCGGACATCCGCGAGGCCCGCGACGCCCACGAGGACACCCTCGTCTTCCAGGGCCTGGAGTGGAACATCCCGGCCGCCGAGCACGGCACCGTCTTCGTCCACCCCGGCCGCCACGAGGTCTCCGTCCTCAAGCAGTTCGAGACCGACTACGACGGCAGCGTCAAGGGCGCCGGCGACTCCACGCCCGCCAACGAGGCCCTCGCCGTCGCCGGACTCTCCTTCCTCGCCGACCAGGTCAAGCGGCGCAAGGTCAAGGACGCCCTGATGCTCGCCAACCACCCGGCGCGCAAGGGCATCGACTCCCCGCACGAGATCCGCGCCTGGCGCGACGCCACCCCCGAGCGCCGCCAGATCGCCGTCGGCTTCGAGGGCGCCCCCGGCCACCAGGCGGCCGGCCTCCCGGAGCCGCTCGGCATGGGCCGCGCCCGCGGCATCTACGACGGCAGCCCCGGCGCCAACTCCTTCCCCGGCTACCCGCTGGAGAGCTACCGCACCTGGGGCGGCTTCGACTGGATGACCGCCACCGTCGGCGGCCTCTGGGACAGCCTCATCGCCGAGGGCCGCCCCTGGTGGATCACCGCCAACTCCGACTCACACCAGGTGTACGCCGACACCGCCGCCCGCGGCGGCGGCGACTTCAACGCCAACGGCCGCTACGACGACCCCGTCTACGCCGGACGGATCGACGTCACCCAGGGCGACTTCTGGCCCGGCCAGTACAGCCGCACCCACGTCGGCTCCGACGGCTTCTCCTACGGCGCCGTCATGGACGGCATCCGCGCCGGACGCATCTGGGTCGACCACGGCCGGCTCATCAGCGGCCTCGACGTCCGCGTCTCCGGCGGCGGCCGCTGGGCCACCCTCGGCGGCGCCCTGCACGTCCGCAAGGGCACGCGGGTCACCCTGTCGATGGACGTGGCCCTGGCTGGCGGCCCCAACTGGGCAGGGTTCACCCCGAAGCTGGCCCGGGTCGACGTCATCCAGGGCGACGTGACCGGCACGGTCGCCGACAAGGACACCTTCACCGCGCCGACGGCCCGGGTGGTCAAGTCGTACGAGGTGAACAAGGACACCGGCACCGTCCGCCTCACCTACGACCTCGGCCGCGTCGACCACCCCGTCTACCTCCGCACCCGCGGCACCGACGGCAACCGGTCCGCCGTCGGCGCCCTGGGCGCGAAGGTCGACCCGGCGGGCCCCGCCATCGACGTCGTCGGCGACGCCGACCCGTGGCGCGACCTGTGGTTCTACTCCAACCCGGTGTGGATCCTGCCGTCGTGACGCCGCCCTCCGTGCCGTACGCCATCGGCATCGACACCGACGCCACGACGCTGCGCGAGGCCGATCACCTGCTCCAGGCGCTCGCCGCCGAACTCGGCCTCCCCGAGGGCGTCTTCGGCTGCACACACCTGGTGCGGGACGGCCGTCCGCGCGTCGCCCTGTCGCTCGCGGCGGAGACCGTGGCGGCGGAGCCGGTCCTGCGCACCGCCCGGGACCGGCTCACCGCCCAGGGGTACGAGGTCCGCGACGGCGCCCCGGACGAGGTCGGCCGCGCCGTCCTCTACCCGGGCGCGGACGCCCTCACCGGCACGCTGACACTCGCGGAACTGCTCACGCGCTCCGCGATCGACCGGGTGACGGTGCTGGGCACCGCGGACGAACCGGCCCCGGACGCCCGGCTGGTCACCCGGGAACACGTCCGCCCCCAATGGCAGAACGGCCGCCTCGTCCTGGCCGCCATGCCCGCCGCGGGCGGCACCCTGGTGCCGTTCGAGGACCCCGACCCGACGCCGTGCTGCGCGGACCACTGACCCGTCCGCAAGGTGGTCGCCGACCCGGCAGGAGGGGGAGGCGACCGGCATGCGAGGGCCGCGAGGACGGTGCGAGCTGCGAGGACGGCGCGAGGGCGCACGCGCCGTCGCCGCCAAAGGAGGGCGGCCGGGTTCAGCCCGCCAGCACCCCGCGCACGAACGCGTTGGTGAACTTCCCCGCCGGGTCCAGCGCCTCGGTCAGCGCCCGGAAGTCGGCCAGCCGCGGGTAGAGCGCGCGCAGTTCGCCCGTCGGCGTCGCGAACACCTTCCCCCAGTGCGGCCGGGCCGCGAACGGGGCCAGCGCCTCCTCCAGCCGCCGCACCACCGGCAGCACCGCCGCCGTGTCCGCGACCCAGGTGAAGTGCGCGGCCACGGTGTCCCGCCCGTACGCCGGGCTCAGCCACTGCCCGTCGGCGGCCACCGTGCGCACCTCGCAGGTCTGCAGCACCGGCGCGACGGTCTCCCGTATCGCGTCCATCGCGCGCAGGGCGTCCAGCGCGTGCTCGCGCGGCATCAGATACTCCGACTGGAGCTCGGCGCCGCTGCTGGGCGTGAACTCGGCGCGGAAGTGCGGCAGCCGCTCGTGCCAGGGCCCCGGCACCCCGAACTGCTCGGTGCAGTTCACGGCGGGCATGCCGGGCACCGGATGCATCTTCTCGGCGGCCGGAACGGCGTACGGGAAGCCGGGCAGCGGCTGGTCGGTGCGCCGCTTCAGCCACACCTGCCGGAATCCCGGGGCCCGCCAGTCCGTGAAGAGGCTCACGCTGTACGCCGCCGCCATCACCGTGTCGAAGGTCACCGTGTCCAGTCCGGCGAGCGGCAGCTCGGTGAAGACGTGCTGCTCCACCTCGTAGGCCGGTTCCAGGTCGAGGGTGAGCGCGGTCACGACGCCCAGCGCGCCGAGCGAGGTCACCACACCGCCGAACCGCTCGTCGCCGCGCTCGACGGTCACCGTCGAGCCGTCCGCCGTGACCAGCTCCACCTCGCGCACCGCCGACGCCAGCGAGCCGTTGCCGACCCCGGAACCGTGCGTGCCGGTCGCCACCGACCCGGCGACCGAGATGTGCGGCAGCGACGCCATGTTCGGCAGCGCCAGCCCTCGCCCGTGCACCAGCCGGGCCAGCTCCGCGTACCGGACGCCGCCGCCCACCCGCACCGTACGGCCCGCCGTGTCGACGTCCACCTCGGCCGGGAGCGCGGCCAGCGACAGCAGTACGCCCTCGGGGCCCGGCTCGGCGATCTCGTTGAAGGAGTGCCCGCTGCCCAGCACCCGCACCCGCGCGCTGTCCGCCACCAGGGCCCGCAGCGCGTCCAGTGAGTGCGGCCGCAGCAGCTCCTTGGCCGTGTAGGTGATGTTGCCGGCCCAATTGGTCACGGTGATGTCGGTCATACCGCGGAAACCTACCCGGCGCGCCTGAGGGGCCCCCGGGCGGGAAGCCGCACGGGCGGGGGCATACCGTGAGAAGTCGAACGCCTGAGCCGGGAGGAGACACGGATGGGCAGCCGCACCGCGCTGGTCGAGGATCTTATGGAGCGCTTTCCGCATGTGCCGCGGGAAGCCGTCTTCAAGGAGGACCTGCTCCGCGGCGGGGTGGCCTTCGACCCCTCCGCACTCAGTGACAATGAGGACGGCGAGGTCAAGCCGAAGTCGTACTTCATCTTCTCCTTCGACCACGGCACCCTGCCGGAGCTGGGCGAGGCCGCGCTGCGCCGCCCGCCCGAGGAGATCATCCTCACCGGCGGCCCCTACGACCTGCGCCGCACCGTCGTCTCGGTCCGCGTGAACCCGGCCTCCCCCTACCGGGTCGCCGCCGACGAGCACGGACAGCTCGGTCTCTACCTCGACGGCAAGCGGATCTCCGACGTCGGCGTGCCGCCCATGCCGGAGTACTACCGCCACAAGCTCGCCAACGGGAAGTCGGTCATGGAGGTGGCCCCGACCATCCAGTGGGGCTACCTGATCTACCTGACCGCCTTCCGGGTCTGCCAGTACTTCGGCGCCAAGGAGGAGTGCCAGTACTGCGACATCAACCACAACTGGCGCCAGCACAAGGCGGCGGGCCGCCCGTACACGGGCGTGAAGGACGTCGACGAGGTCCTCGAGGCACTGGACATCATCAACACCTACGACACGGCCAGGACGTCCACCGCCTACACCCTCACCGGCGGCGCCATCACGTCGAAGGTCCAGGGCCTGGACGAGGCGGACTTCTACGGGCGCTACGCCAAGGCCATCGAGGAGCACTTCCCCGGCCGATGGATCGGCAAGGTCGTCGCCCAGGCCCTGCCCAAGGACGACGTCCAGCGCTTCAAGGACTACGGCGTCCAGATCTACCACCCCAACTACGAGGTGTGGGACGAGTACCTGTTCAAGATGTACTGCCCCGGCAAGGAGCGGTACGTCGGCCGCGACGAGTGGCACAAGCGCATCCTGGACTCCACCGACGTCTTCGGCGCGCGCAACGTCATCCCGAACTTCGTCGCGGGCGTCGAGATGGCCGAGCCCTTCGGCTTCAAGACGGTCGACGAGGCCATCGCCTCCACCACCGAGGGCCTGCGCTTCTTCATGTCGCACGGCATCACGCCCCGCTTCACCACCTGGTGCCCCGAGCCCACCACCCCGCTCGGCAAGGCCAACCCGCAGGGCGCGCCGCTGGAGTACCACATCCGGCTGCTGGAGGCCTACCGCGCCACGATGGACGAGTTCGGCCTGTCCTCGCCCCCCGGCTACGGCCTGCCCGGCGCCGGCCGTGCGGTCTTCTCGGTGAGCTCCTTCATGGACAGCCTGCCGGAGGACGAACCCGTCGAGGTGTGAGCCGCGAGTCGAGACGTCCGGGCCCGGCTTCCGTATGACTCCCCAGGGGGCCGGGCGGGCTCCCGGCCGGCGGCCCCGCGCCTCGGGCGCCGCTTGTGAACACGGCGCTTGTCAGTTGCGCCGGAGACGTGCGAAGCTCTGCGCCTGCCGTGCGGCCCCGCCCCAACTCCCTCGCCGGTGCGGTGAGTCGGCCCCGCCCGTGGCCGCAGTGGATGCAGGAGTCCGATGCCCGACCTGCCGAGCTCCCGGGACGCCGCCGAGGCCGCGCTGCTCGACGAGTGCTGGGACACGGTGCTCTCCTACGCCGACCTGTGCACCGCCGGCTCGGAGGCCGCCGTCCGGCTCGCCACCGAGGCGTTCGCCCACGGCATGCGCGAGGTCCGCGCCGCCGACGCGGCCGAGGCGCGCAGCACCGCCCGCCGCCCGTCCCGGCTGCCCCGCATCCCGCTGCTCCTGACCGCCGTACGCACCACCGCGACGGCCTGGGAGGACGACGGACGGGGCCACGAACTCGACTCCGAGCTGCGGCTGTGGCTGGGCTCCGACCGGGCCGCCCGCTACGCCGGACCGCCGCCGCGCCGGCCGCTCGCACTGCGCGGCCTCAAGGACATGCAGGCACCGGACGCGGAACTGCTGTGGCTGGCCGACGTGGAGGCCCTGCCGCTGCCCGTGGTGGCCCGCCGGCTCGGCCTCGACCCGGCCACCGCGTCCGACGAACTCGCCCAGGTGCGTGAACTGTTCCGGGACCGCTGCCGCCGGGGCCACCTCGACGCGCCGCCGGAGGCGCGGTGCCGGGGCTACGCCCGGCTGCTGGACGCGGTGACCAGGTCGCCGGCCGCCGACACCCCCGAAGACCTCTCCCGCCACCTCGCCACCTGCCCCGACTGCGCCGAGGCCGCCGCCTGTCTGCGCCCGCACGGCGGCGGCCTGCCCGCGGCCCTCGCCGCCGGCGTCATCGGCTGGGGCGGCCTCGCCTACCTGGAACGCCGCCGCCGCGCCGCCGAAGTACGCCTCGGCGCCGGGCGCCCCGCACCGGCCGAAGACGACCGCGCCGACGAGCCGCCGGACGGCGGCCACAAGGCCCGCGTCGTCAGCGGCGGCCTCCTCGCCACCGCCGTCCTGGTCTCCCTGCTGGCGCTCACCGCCTCCCTGATGCCCTTCGGCGACACCACCGAGGACACCGCGGCACCCACCGACACCGTGGACCGCCGCCCGCCCGCCGCCCCGGACCGCGCACCGACGGCGGACCCGCAGTCGACGACGGACGCACAGCCGCCGCCGGACGCGTCACGACCGCCTGCCGACAGCACCACCCCCGCGGCCGGCAGGACCCGGGGGCGGGAGGACCCCGGCCCACCCGACCCGGAACCCCAGGGCACCGCCACGCCCACCGCGAGCACCGAGGACCCGCCGGGCCACGACCGGTACCCCGCCCCGGACCCCGGCACGGCCGCCCCCGCCACCTGCCGCGTCCGCTACGACCTCGTCAACCAGTGGCCCGACGGCTTCCAGGCCACCGTCACCGTCACCACCCGCAGCGCCCTCGACTCCTGGCACGTCGCCTGGACCTTCCCCGACGGCCAGCGAATCAGCCAGATGTGGGACGCGGACCACTCCCAGAGCGGCCCCCGGGCCACCGCCACGGCCACCGCCTACAACACCTCGGTCCCCGCGGGCGGCCGCCTCGCCTTCGGCTTCCTCGCCTCCTGGCGCGGCAAGAACTCCCCGCCGGACGACTTCACACTGAACGGCGGGGCGTGCGAACGGGCCTGACGCCCCGGGCCCGGAAAAGGCGTTGACGCACCGCGGTACCGACGGGCTACCGTGGCGGCACGTCACGCGGTGATCGCCGCGGGGTGAAGAACGCAGGAGTGAGGAGGTGTCGACCGATGGCTGTCGTTGCGAAGGGCGCTGCCCGCATCCAGGAATCCATCAAGTCCACCTCCGTGGCCACCGGCTGACCTCAGCCCTCCTGAGTCCTTCCGCCGGGGCCGCCCCCCGAAGGGTCACCCCTTGTCTTCCACGTCTTCCACCTCCCTCTTCACCGCTCACTCCGCGCTGACACCCCACGGCTGGGACGAGGACTGGGCCGACGCGTTCGCCCCGTACGCCGCGGAAGGGCTGCTGCCCGGCCGCGTGATCCGGGTCGACCGCGGACAGTGCGACGTCGTCACCGCCGACGGAGTCCTGCGGGCCGACACCGCCTTCGTCACCCCGCACGACCCCCTGCGAGTCGTCTGCACCGGCGACTGGGTCGCCGTCGAACCGGACGGCAACCCGCGCTACGTACGGACGTGTCTGCCGCGCCGTACGGCCTTCGTGCGCTCCACCTCCTCCAAGCGGTCCGAGGGGCAGATCCTCGCGGCCAACGTCGACCACGCGATCGTCGCCGTGTCCCTCGCGGCCGAGCTCGACCTCGCCCGGATCGAGCGGTTCCTCGCCCTCGCCTGGGAGTCCGGGGCGCAGCCGCTGGTGGTGCTCACCAAGGCCGATCTCGTTCCCGACCCGGTGACCCTGGGGCACCTCGTCCAGGACGTGGAGGCCACCGCCCCCGGCGTGCCGGTGCTGTCCGTCAGCGCCGAGCAGGGGGAAGGGCTCGACGTCCTCGCCGCCGTCGTCGCCGGCGGTACGGCGGTGCTGCTCGGGCAGTCCGGCGCGGGCAAGTCCACCCTCGCCAACGCGCTGCTCGGCGAGGACGTGATGGACGTCCGGGCCATCCGGGACGTCGACGGCAAGGGACGGCACACCACCACCACCCGCAACCTCCTCGTCATGCCCGGCGGGGGAGTGCTGATCGACACCCCCGGGCTGCGGGGCGTCGGGCTGTGGGACGCGAGCAGCGGGGTCGGCCAGGTGTTCGCCGAGATCGAGGAACTGGGCCGTGACTGCCGGTTCCACGACTGCGCCCACGAGAGCGAGCCGGGCTGCGCCGTCCTCGCCGCCATCGACACCGGCGAGCTGCCCGAGCGGCGGCTGGAGAGCTACCGCAAGCTCCTGCGGGAGAACCAGCGCATCGTCGCCAAGACCGACGCCCGGGCGCGCGCCGAGATCCGCAAGGAGTGGAAGCGCCGGGGCGCCATCGGCAAGGCGGCGATGGAGGCCAAGCGGGGCCGAGTGCGGTAGCCGCCACGGCTCCTGCCGACGCCCCGCCGACGCCATGTCCGATTTCCGCCAGCCCGGCCCTCCGGTCCGGCGGAGACTGGAGGGCGTGACGGGTAACGGGACGAAGAGCGCAGAGCACCTGACGCACGAGGACAGCAGGTACGAGGCCGTGCGCAGCCGGGACGCCCGGTTCGACGGCGCGTTCTTCTTCGCCGTCGAGACGACCGGCATCTACTGCCGGCCCAGCTGCCCGGCGGTCACGCCGAAGCGGCGCAACGTGCGGTTCTTCGCGACGGCCGCCGCCGCGCAGGGCTCGGGATTCCGGGCCTGCCGGCGGTGCCGTCCCGACGCCGTGCCGGGCTCGGCGGACTGGAACGTCCGCGCCGACGTCGTCGGCCGGGCCATGCGGCTCATCGGCGACGGCGTCGTCGACCGCGAGGGCGTCGCCGGACTCGCCGGCCGGCTCGGCTACAGCGCCCGCCAGGTGCAGCGGCAGCTCACCGCCGAGCTGGGCGCCGGGCCGGTGGCCCTGGCCCGCGCCCAGCGGGCCCACACCGCGCGCGTCCTGCTGCAGACCACCGGCCTGCCGGTCACGGAGATCGCCTTCGCGTCGGGGTTCGCCAGCGTGCGCCAGTTCAATGACACGATCCGGGCCGTGTACGCGGCCACCCCGAGCGGGCTGCGCGCCGCCGCCCCGGCACGCGACCGGGCCTCCCGGCGCGCCGCCACCCCCTCCGCCGGCATCCCCCTGCGGCTCGCCCACCGGGGCCCCTACCAGGCGGGCCCCATCTTCGACCTGCTCCAGCGGGAGGCCGTCGCGGGAGTCGAGGAGGTGAGCGCCGTGCCGGGCCGCCGCGTCTACCGGCGCACCCTGCGCCTGCCGTACGGCACCGGGATCGTCGCCGTCGACGAACGGCCGGGTCTGCCCGCGGCGGGCAGT
This sequence comes from Streptomyces sp. NPDC097107, assembly GCF_044762405.1. Classification (NCBI taxonomy): domain Bacteria; kingdom Bacillati; phylum Actinomycetota; class Actinomycetes; order Kitasatosporales; family Streptomycetaceae; genus Streptomyces; species Streptomyces sp. NPDC097107. The sequence continues at coordinate 403,783 of NZ_JBIWEF010000005.1, forward strand.
GGCGGCTGGCTCGACGCCCGCCTCCACCTGACCGACCTGCGTGACCTGACCACGTCCGTACAGCGGCTGCGGCGGCTGTTCGACCTCGACGCCGACCCGTACGCCGTGGACGAACGGCTCGGCGCCGACCCCCGCCTCGCCCCGCTGGTCGACGCCCGCCCGGGGCTCCGCTCACCTGGCGCCGCCGACCCCGACGAACTCGCCGTACGGGCCCTGGTGGGGCGGGAGGAGGCCGAGCGGCTGGTCCAGCGGTACGGCAAGACGCTGGACGCGCCTTGCGGCACCCTCACCCACCTCTTCCCCGAACCGGCCGTCCTCGCCGGGGCCGAACCGGACGGCACCCCGGGCGTGCTCGCCGCCGCGCTCGCCGACGGCGCCGTACGCCTGGACCCGGGCACCGACCGGGACGACGCCGAGCACGCGCTGCTCGCCGTGCCCGGCGTGGACGCCCGTACCGTCGCCGTGGTCCGCACCCGCGCCCTCGGCGACCCGGACGTCGCACCGCCGGACCACGCAGTCCCCGACGCCTGGCGCCCCTGGCGCTCGTACGCCCTGAACCACCTGCGCGCAGCGGGAGAATGGGAACACCGATGACGACCACCAGCATGACCACCACCATGACCACCACCATGACCACGACGTACTGGACCGAGACCGACAGCCCCGTCGGCACACTGCTCCTCACCGCCGGCCCGGGCGGGACGCTCACCTCCCTGTCCGTGCCCGGGCAGAAGGGCGGCCGGAGCGTCCAGGAGGGCTGGCGGCACGACGCCGGGCCGTTCCGCGCGGCCGAGGAGCAGCTCGCCGCCTACTTCGCCGGGGAGCTGAAGGAGTTCCGGCTGCCGCTGCGCGCCGAGGGCACCGCCTTCCGGGAGCGCGTGTGGGCCGCCCTGGACGACGTGCCCTACGGGGCGACCACCACATACGGCGAGATCGCCGCGCGCATCGGGGCCTCCCGGCCCGCGGTACGCGCCGTCGGCGGCGCGATCGGCGCCAACCCGCTGCTGATCCTGCGCCCCTGCCACCGGGTGATCGGCTCCGACGGCTCCCTGACGGGCTACGCGGGCGGCCTGGAACGCAAGACGGCGCTGCTCACCCTGGAGGGCACTGCGGCGGCCCGCTAGGCCCTGCCCGACACATCCCGCCTGCCGTGAACGGTCAGCCGGGCATTACGGTGGGACACGAAGACCTCCGTGCGGTGCAGTCCTAAACAGCTCCACCACCGGAGGTCTTCGCCATGATCAAGCCCGCTCGGCGTCAACAACGCTCGTGACCAATACACCTAGCCCGCCAGTACCGCGCCCAGCCACGCCCCGGTGATCAGCAGGCAGGCGAACAGTTCCGTCAGCATGCTGGAACCGCCCGAGCGCATCGCCGTGCGCAGCGCGGCCATCGCCTCGCCGTGCCGGCCGAGCCGCAGCCGTTCGGCGAGGTAGATGCCGCCCATGAAGCCGGGTATCGCGCCGAGCACCGGGACCAGGACGAAGCCGAGGAACGCGCCCGCGCCCGCGTACGCGGTGACGCGGCGGGTGGCGTCGTCCGCGCGCAGCCGCCGGGGCGGCAGTGCCCAGCGCACCGCCTGGGACAGGAGAAGAACGACCGTGGCGCCGACGAGCACGGCCCACGAGAGGGGCTGCGGATCCTTCAGCGCCCACCACAGCACCCCGGCCCACACCAGCCAAGACCCGGGCATGCCGGGGAGCAGTACTCCGCACAGCCCGAGCAGGATGACCAGGCCGGACAGCAGGAGGTTCCACGCTCCCATCTGTCCAGGGTGCAGGAGTCGGGCGCGGTCCGCAGATGTCCGGCCGAGCGGGTGGGGGCGGCCGGGGGCCGGGAGCCGAATGCCGGTTGCCGGTTGCCGGTTCAGCGTTTCCGGGCCACCCAGTCCCGCTCGTACGCGTGCCAGCCCAGCTGGAGCCGGGTCGTGACCCCCGTCAGCTCCATCAGGCGCTTCACCCGCCGCTGCACGGTCCGCAGACCCAGGTCGAGCTGTTTGGCGACGCTCGCGTCGGTCAGGCCGGCCAGCAGCAGGGAGAGGATCTCCAGGTCGGTGGCGTCGGGCCCGTCCGGGCCGTGCTCGCTCACGCCGGCGGCGCCGAGCCGCAGCGGCAGCGCGTCCCGCCAGACCGACTCGAACAGGCCCGACAGCAGTTCCAGCAGGCCGCTGGCGTGCACGACCAGCGCGGCCGGCTCCGAGGAACGCGCCGTGAGCGGCACCAGGGCCAGGGCCCGGTCGGCGATCACCAGCTTGGTCGGCACCCGGTCCACCACCCTCACCTGCTCGTCGCGGCCCAGCGCGGCGGTCAGTTCGGTGATGCCGGTGGGCAGGTCAAGTACCGACCGCTCGACCACCACCCGGTATCCGACCCCGCGTCCGGCTGCCTGCTCCTCCGCGTCGTTCTCCATGCCGGTGACGGCGACGGGGCTGCCGGTGACCAGCGCGCACACCTCGTCGCTCGCCCCCAGCTGGAGCTGGAGGAAGCGCTGGGCGACCGCCGAGGCGCCGGTCACCACCTCCACCAGGTCGTGCACCGCGGGCTCGGCCGCCGCCGCCCGGTACTCCTCGGCCAGCAGCGCCGCCGCCAGCTCCGCCTTCTCCAGCTCGTGCCGCTGCTGGGTGAGCAGCGCGCCCAGCGCCACCCCCGGCGGCGCGGCGACCCAGCGGCCGGGACGGGCCGACGACTGGGCCGCGAGCCCGTTCTGTTCCAGCCGGCGCAGCGCGTGCTCGGTGTCCCGCTCGCCGAGCGCCAGCCGCCGGGCCAGGTCGGGCACTTCTGCCGCGCCCAAGGACACCAGTGCCCGGTACGCCGACTCGTGCGTGTGCTCCAGCCCCAGCACTCCCAGCATCAGGCGTTGCCCCTCCCCGAGAACAAACCTCACCACCACAACGTGCGGAGCGTCCGTGGCGGAAAACGGCCACGGCGCAAACCCGCCTCCGGACATCATCGCCGTACCGCCGGTCACTCTGCCAAGGTGGCGTCGCCGAGCGGTTCTCCCGTGGGGGGTGGGACCGCTCGGCCACCCCACCTCGCTACATGTGTTCGACACGTCCCCCGACACGCCGTCCGGCGCGGTGCCGGTCCGCCGGTTTTTCCGGATGCCCCGTTTTCATACGGCTCCGTCGGTGGACAATCAGGAGCATGAGTCAGCAGGGGGGAACACCCACCGGTCGTGACGACGACTGGTGGGGGCAGCTGTACGACGACTCCACCGGCGACACCGGCCCCACGGCCGCGCCCGATTCCCTGGACGACCGGTTCGCCTCCGCAGCGGGGACGGTGGGCCGCCGCCCGGACCACGGCACCACGAGAGGCACGACATCGCCCGCGAACGCGGTAGACCCCGCCCAGGCGGCGAAAGCCCCGCCCCCGCCCGCGGCAGGCCCCGCCCAGGCGGGGGATGACCCCCACCCGCCCCCGGCAGGCCGCCCCTGGTCCGGGGGAGACCGGACCCCGCCCGCGGCACCGGACCATTCCGCCGAGCGGAGTCCCTCTCCCGCCGCGGACCGGCCCCCCTGGTGGGCAGCCGCCGAGCCACCGGACATCCCCGTTCCCCGCACCGCGCCGTCCGCCTCGCCGCAGCCCGGAGTCTCTCCGCCCGTCCCGCCGGTGACCGGCCCCGTGGCGTCCGTCGCGCGGGAGCCTGGCCTTCCGCCGTCCGTCCCGCCGGTGCCGGGCCCGCCGGAGTCCGGCCCTGTGCCGCCCGTCCCGCCGGTGACCGGTCCCGTGGCGTCTGTCGCGCGGGAGCCTGGCTTTCCGCCGTCTGTCCCGCCGGTGCCGGGCCTGCCGGAGTCCGGCCCTGTGCCGCCCGTCCCGCCGGTGACCGGTGCCGTGGCGTCCGTCCCGCAGGGGACCGACCCGCCGCCGTCGGCACCGCTGCAGCCCGGCCCCGCGCCATCCGCCTCGCCGCGGCCCGACCCCCAGCAGCCCGACCCCCCGCAGCCCGCCCAGCCCCAGCCCGCCCGCCGACCAGGACCGCACGGGCTCACCACCTCGGGGACCGGCCCCGCCGACCTCACGGAACCTCCCGACCCGACCCTCCCGGCCGGCCGGTCGGCCCCCGGTACACCCCCGCCCCCGCCTCGGACCGCCCCGGGCCTGCCCCCGCTCCCGCCCCCGTTCCTCGCCTCGCAACCCCCGGAGTCCCTGCCCGCGCCGTCCCGGGACGGCGCGGGCGAGGTCCCGTCGGTTGCACGTGACTTCGTCGGCTCCGGGCCGCCCACCTACGACGCCGAGCCCACCGCGCTGCCGTCGGCTGACCCCGACGGGCTCGACGGGCTGGTGGCGGACACGGTGCTGGACGGTGCCCGCTACGGGACCTGCACGCTGCGGGCCGTATCCGTGCGGGGGGACTCCGCGCGGTACCGGGGCGACCCGCGTCGCGACGCGCTGCTCGTGGCGCGCTTCGGCGCGGGGGAGCAGGCACTCGTCCTGGTGGCGATGGCGACCGGCGCCCGCGCGACCGCCGGGGCGCACCGTGCCGCCGCCGAGGTGTGCCGGTGGATCGGCCGGGCCGTGGGCCGCAGCCACGCCCGGCTCGCCGAGGACCTGCGGGCCGCCCGGTGCGGCGAGCTGAAGTCCGGCTTGCACCGCCTCACCGACCGCAGCCTCGGCAGGCTCCGGGCCGGCGCCGCCGAGCAGGGTCTGGCCCCGGACGAGTACGCGGCCACCCTGCGCTGTCTGCTGCTGCCCGCCGACCCCGAGTGCCGTACGCGGGTCTTCTTCGGCGCCGGCGCGGGCGGACTGCTCCGGCTGCGGGACGGCGCCTGGCAGGACATGGAGCCGGGCGTCGGCGAAGTGGCCGGCGAGCCCGTCGTCGGGTTCGGGTCGGCCCGCCGGGCGGGGCCGGGCGGGACGCCGGACCAGGCCCCCGAGGGCGACCGGCTCACCATGGACCTGGGCATCACCGCACCGCCCGGACCGTACGACGGGCCGCCCGCCGAGCCGTCCCGCGAGCCCTTCCGCTTCCGGACCTCCATAGCCCGCCCGGGTGATGTGCTGCTGATGTGCACCGCGGGCCTCGCCGAACCCCTGCTGAACGAGCCCGAGCTGGGTGGCCTGCTCGCGCGGCGGTGGGCCGGCCGCACCCCACCCGGCCTCGCCGAGTTCCTCACCGACAGCCGGGTCCGGGTCAAGGGTTACGCCGATGACCGTACGGCCGCCGCCGTTTGGGAGGCGTGACGCCGCTCGCTGTGCCATAGCTGGAGCCATGGCCAAACAGAACGTCGCGGAACAATTCGTCGACATCCTCACCCGCGCCGGAGTCGAACGCCTCTACGGCGTCGTCGGCGACAGCCTCAACCCGGTCGTGGACGCCGTGCGCCGCCACACCGGCATCGAGTGGGTGCACGTCCGGCACGAGGAGACCGCCGCCTTCGCCGCCGGGGCGGAGGCCCAGATCACCGGGAAGCTGACCGCGTGCGCCGGCTCCTGCGGCCCCGGAAACCTCCACCTCATCAACGGCCTCTACGACGCCCACCGCTCGATGGCGCCCGTCCTCGCCCTCGCCTCGCAGATCCCGTCCAGCGAGATCGGCCTCGGCTTCTTCCAGGAGACCCACCCCGACCAGCTCTTCCGCGAGTGCAGCCACTACAGCGAGCTGATCTCCAGCCCGAAACAGATGCCCCGGCTGCTCCAGACCGCCATCCAGCACGCCGTCGGCCAGGGCGGCGTCAGCGTCGTCTCCCTGCCCGGCGACATCGCGGACGAGCCCGCGCCGGAGAAGGCCGCCGAGACGGCACTCGTCACCTCCCGGCCGACCGTCCGCCCCGGCGACGAGGAGATCGACCGGCTGGTGCGGATGATCGACGACGCCGACAAGGTCACCCTGTTCTGCGGCGCCGGCACGGCGGGCGCGCACGCCGAGGTGATGGAGTTCGCCGGGAAGATCAAATCCCCGGTGGGGCACGCCCTGCGCGGCAAGGAGTGGATCCAGTACGACAATCCGTACGACGTGGGGATGAGCGGCCTGCTCGGGTACGGCGCCGCCTACGAGGCCACCCACGAGTGCGACCTGCTGATTCTGCTCGGCACGGACTTCCCGTACAACGCCTTCCTGCCCGACGACGTGAAGATCGCCCAGATCGACGTCCGGCCCGAGCATCTGGGCCGCCGCTCCAAGCTCGACCTCGCGGTGTGGGGCGACGCGAAGGAGACCCTGCGCTGCCTGATCCCGCGGGTGAGGGAGAAGAAGAGCCGCCGCTTCCTCGACCGGATGCTGAGGAAACACGCGGACGCGCTGGAGGGCGTCGTCAAGGCGTACACCCGCAAGGTCGACAAGCACGTCCCGATCCATCCCGAGTACGTCGCCGCCGTGCTCGACGAAATGGCCGATGACGACGCGGTGTTCACCGTCGACACCGGCATGTGCAACGTCTGGGCCGCCCGCTACGTCTCACCCAACGGCCGCCGGCGCATCATCGGTTCCTTCTCGCACGGCTCGATGGCGAACGCGCTGCCGATGGCGATCGGTGCCCAGTTCACCGACCGGCGCCGGCAGGTCGTCTCCATGTCCGGTGACGGCGGGTTCACCATGCTGATGGGCGACTTCCTCACCCTCGTCCAGCACGACCTGCCGGTGAAGGTCGTCCTCTTCAACAACTCCTCGCTCGGCATGGTCGAGTTGGAGATGCTGGTCGCGGGCCTGCCCTCGCACGGCGTGGCCAACGTCAACCCCGACTTCGCCGCCGTCGCCGAAGCCTGCGGTGCCTTCGGGGTGCGGGTGGAGAAGCCCAAGGAGCTGGCCGGGGCGCTGAAGGCCGCGTTCAAGCACAAGGGCCCTGCCCTCGTCGACATCGTCACCGACCCCAACGCCCTGTCCATCCCGCCGAAGATCAGCGCCGACATGGTCACCGGCTTCGCCCTGTCCGCCTCGAAGATCGTGCTGGACGGCGGTGTCGGACGCATGCTCCAGATGGCCCGCTCGAACCTGCGCAACGTGCCGCGACCGTGACGGTGTCATGGCCGTCGTGAATCGACATGACTGCCGGGGGTCCGAACGGGCAAGGCTTCCCCGTGAACACGTTCGAACGAGAGGGGAGCGACATCAGCACGCGGACGGGGGACATGAAGGGACACACGGCACCACAGCTCAGGCGACGGCTGGGGCGGGCGGACCTGCGGGCGGTGCCCGAGGCCCGGCGCGCCCTGCGTGAGCTGCTGCGGCACTGGGGCGGGCCCGGAAGATCGGACGTCGCGGAGCTGCTGACCAGCGAGCTCGTCACCAACGCGCTCGTCCACACCGGCGAAGGCGCCGTCCTGACCGCGACGGTCGGACCGCGCGCGCTGCGGGTCGAGGTACGGGACTTCGTCGGCCGGATGCCCCGGCCGCGCGCCCCGGAAGCGGAGGAGTGCACCAACGGCAGAGGCCTGGTCCTGGTGCAGTCCCTCGCCGACGGCTGGGGCGTGCACCCCTGCGAGGTGGGAAAGTCGGTCTGGTTCGAACTGGACGCCGAGGCCGCGTGAGGCGCCGGGAGCCCCCCGGCGCCGCACACCTCGGCTAGCCGAACTGCTGCTCCAGATCCTTGAGTTTGCGCTCCAGGGAGTCCAGGCGCGGCAGGGCCTGGGTGTCGTCCTCCGCCGTGAGGTCGACCGTGACCTGGTCAGTTCCGTGGCGTACCGGCTGCAGGGAGGGCCGCCGGGCCGCGGGCAGGGGTTCCGGCGCGGATATGGCAGGCTCCGCGGTGGCGGCGCGCTCGGTGCCCCGCTCCACCTGCTGCACCTCGACCTCGACCTGCCGACCGCCGCGACCGGGGAAGCCCCGGGGGCCGCCGTGGCCCCGGCTGATCGCCTTGAGCTGCGCCCGCTCCAGACGCTCCTGCTCGCGCCGGCGCTGCTTGGTCTCTTCCCTCTTGCGCATGTCGTCGCGCACCTCCTCGACGGCCTCGTCGAGGCTGCGCACGCCCTCCAGGAGCATCAGCGACCAGGCGCGGTACGTCTCCCTGGGCGCCCGCAGCCAGCGCACCATGCGGATCTGCGGCAGCGGGCGCGGCACCAGGCCCTGCTCGCGCAGGGCGGCCCGGCGGGTCTGCTTCAGGGCCCGGTCGAACAGCACCGCCGCCGACAGGGACATGCCCGCGAAGAAGTGCGGGGCACCCGCGTGACCGATGCCGCGGGGCGCGTGCACCCAGTTGAACCACGCCGCCGCGAACGCGAACGTCCACACGAGTATGCGGGAGCCGAGCGCCGCGTCACCGTGACTGGCCTCGCGCACCGCGAGGACGGAGCAGAACATCGCCGCCCCGTCGAGGCCGAACGGGACCAGGTACTGCCAGCCGCCGCTCAGGCCGAGGTTCTGCTCGCCGAAGCCGACCAGACCGTGGAAGGAGAGTGCCGCGGCGACCGCGGCGCAGCAGAAGAGCAGGACGTAGGAGAAGGTGCCGTAGAGGGCCTCCTTGCGCCTGCGGCGTTCCTCCATGCGCTCCCACGAGTCGTCAGCGCCCGCGTCCTTCCCCGAGGAACGCTTGCCGCGCGCGAGCACCGCCACAGCCGCCAGCATGCCCAGGAGCAGCACGGCGCCCGGAAGCAGCCAGTTCAGCGATATGTCGGTCAATCTCATCTGGGGGTCCCTTGCCTTGGGATAGGGCGTAACGCCCGCCATGGTGGCCCAAACCCGGCGGCCCTCAGAGGGTTTCGGGGCAAGAGGCAGCCAAGGGAGTGCGAGGGGATGCCCAGGGCGGCGTTCTGCTCGAACTATCGCTTGAGGGGCGGGAGTTGAGTTCGAATAAGACTACCCGTACGAGTGGTTCCACGGAAAGTTCCCGTGACGCGTGAGGAAGTTGTGGAACGACGCCGGTGATCTTAGCCGACGATCACGGGGGTGGCCGCGCGTGAGTGCGCCCGGGGGGAGCTCAACCCGCTGTGGCGAGCAACTTGTTGACGCGGTCCGCGTCACAGGTGCGCGGGCAGGTGGCGCAGGTGTCCTCGGGGCGCAGGGTGTAGAACATGCAGCAGCTCGCCCGGTCCCGGGTGTGCAGCGGCTCGCCGTCCGGTCCGGTCAGCTCGCGGAACGCCGCCTTGCCGACGTAGGGCTTGGTCGCGCCCGGCAGCAGCAGCTCCAGTTCGTGCCGCGCCCGCTCCTGCTCGCCGAGCAGATGGGCGACGTACCACAGGCCCTCGACGACCTCGTCGGTCGCCATGCCCCACAGAGCGCGGCCGCGCCGTCGCATGCGTGGTCCGAACCCCGCCAGCACCGGTTCCATGTGCTCGGCGACCGCGGCGCGCACCTCGGCCCGCAGCGCCTCCTCGTCGGCGACCACGCGGGCGCCGGGCAGTCCGGCGGCGGGATCGCCGGGCAGGCAGGCGAAACCGGCGGAGTGCACGGCCATGCGGCCGAGGGGGAGGCCGGGGGCGGAGCGGTCGTAGGCGACGTGGGTCGCGGGGTAGCGGGGCACCCTGCGGTGCAGGAACCACGGCACGGTGATCAGCAGGCAGGCCGGCCACGCGTACCGGTGCAGTCCGAAGCTCGCGACCACGTCCGGCCGGGCCCGTTGCCCGTAGTCCCGGACCACCTGGGCGTCGTCCCAGGCGAGGAACGCCTCCAGCTCCGCCCCGCCCGCGGCGAGCGCGCCGGCCGCGACCCATCCGCCGCCGCGCGGAAGTTCGCCGGCCGCGTCCAGCTCGGTGACGCCCAGTCCCGGAAGAGCCTCGGACAGGCGCGCGTAGGCGTCCGTGAGGGCCGAGCGGGTGACAGGCATGCGGGACCACCGATCCACGTCCGAGCAACGGGCTGCTTGAGGTAAGCCTTACCTTACCCAAGATCCTCGGGATTTGAACTGGCGGCCCGTGCCCTTATGGTGCTTGACGGACGGGTGACAACCCGCCGTAATGACCCCAAGTACCGACACGTCCCGCAGGAGGACCCGTGAAGCCGAGCGCGCAGGGTCCCGCGGGGACGGCGACCGGACGGGTCCGCACCGCCGGGCCGACCGGATCGGCCGCGTCGCGCGAACCGGCCGCACCGGTGCGGGTTCCGGCGCAGCCGAGTGCCTCGGACGTGGACCGGGACAGGGCACGCGGCGCCGTGGAACCGGCCGGAGCGCGCGGCGAGCACACGCACAGCGAACCTCCCCCGCCCCGCCCGCGCGCTCTCGTCCAGCGCTCCTCCGTGCGCGGGCAGGTACTCGACGCCCTGCGCACCGCGCTGGTCTCCGGTGAGCTGCGGCCCGGCGAGGTCTACTCGGCGCCCGCACTCGGCGAGCGCTTCGGCGTCTCGGCCACGCCCGTCAGGGAGGCCATGCAGCAGCTCGCCCTGGAGGGCGCGGTCGAGGTCGTCCCCAACCGCGGCTTCCGCGTCGTCGAGCGCGGCGACCGGGAACTGGCCGAGCTGGCCGAGGTCCGGGCCCTGATCGAGGTCCCCGTGCTGCTCCGCCTGGCCCGTACGGTGCCGGCCGAGCGCTGGGCGGAACTGCGCCCCCTCGCCGAGGCCACCGTCCGGGCCGCGTCGTCCGGCTGCCCGGCCGCGTACGCCGAGGCCGACCGTGCCTTCCACCGCGCGGTGCTCGCGCTGGCCGGCAACGACCAGCTCGTCCGCATCGCCGGTGACCTGCACCGCCGTGCCCAGTGGCCGCCGGCCGGCGCCGCCCCCCTGGTGCGGGGGCGGGCCGACCTGATCGCCGACGCGCACGAACACACGGCGCTGCTGGACGCGCTGATCGCCGGCGACCCGGACCTGGTCCGGACCCTGGTGGGGGAGCACTTCGGCGAGACGCGCTGAGCGCGACGACGCGGGCGCGAACCCCGCGGGGTCCCCGCGAGACGGCTCGCGGGGTGGCTACGGGGTGGCTATGAGACCTCCTGCCGTTCCGTGCGGCTCGCCGGCACCTTCCTCTCCGTGGTCCGCCCCTTGCGACGCGCGGGACGGGACCCGGAGCCGCGGTCGTACATCTCGATGGCCAGCGGAGAGGCGGTGAACACCGACGAGTACGTGCCGACTCCCACGCCGATCAGCAGCGCGAGGGCGAAGTCGGTGAGCGAGTCGCCGGCGAGGAAGGCCAGCGAGGCGAGGATGAGCACCGCGCCCATGCCCGTGTTGACCGTGCGCGGCAGGGTCTGCAGGATCGCCTGGTTGGTGAGCCGGGCGAACGGTGCCTTACGGTCCTTGCCGGCGAGCAGCTCCCGGATGCGGTCGAAGAGGACGACCGAGTCGTTGACCGAGTAGCCGATCACGGTCAGCAGCGCGGCCAGGAACACCCCGTCGATCGGCTTGCCCAGCCAGGCGAACACGCCGACCAGGATGACCACGTCGTGGGCGAGCGCGCCGACCGCCGCCGTGCCGAACAGCAACCGGAAACGGACGGCGAGGTACGTCAGCTGGGCGGCCAGGGCCAGGCCCAGCGCTATCAGGGCGTCCTTGCGGAGCTCCGCGCCGAGACTCGGGCCGATCAGCTCGTCGCGAACCTTCTCCGTCTCCCCGCCCAGCTCGCTGATGGCCTTGGTGACCGTCTCGGCCTCGGCGTTGGTCAGCTTCTCGGTGCGCACGGTGAGGTCGCCGGCACCGGAGGACTGGACGACGGCGCGGGGGAAGCCCGCGTCGGCGAGGGCGTCCCGTGCCCGGTCGGCGTCGACCTGGGCGGCCGTGGAGTACTCGATGAGCCGTCCGCCGGTGAACTCGATGCCGAAGTCGAGGCCGCGGACCAGGATGCCGGAGCCGGCCGCCACCAGCACGACCGCGCAGGCGGCCAGCCAGCGGCGCGGGCGGCGCATGAGGAACGGGTCGCGGCGCAGCAGGGCGTCACGGACCGGTCCGGTGGTCGAGATGCCGGTGAGGTGCGGGCGGCGGAAGACCGGGGGGCGGCTCGCGGCGAACTCGGCGAGCACCCGGGTGATCACCAGGGCGCTGACCATGGAGGCCAGGACACCGATGCCCAGGGTGACGCCGAAGCCCTTCACCGGACCCGAGGCCAGGAAGAACAGCAGGGCGGCGGCGATCAGCGTGGTGATGTTGGAGTCGGCGATCGCGCTGAAGGCGCTGCGGAAGCCGGCGGTCAGCGACGAGCGCGTGCTCGGGCGGGTACGGGCGGCCTGTTCCTCGCGGGCGCGTTCGAACACGAGGACGTTGGCGTCCACCGCCATGCCGATGGCCAGGACGAAGCCGGCCAGGCCGGGCAGGGTCAGGGTGGCGCCGATCGCGGCCAGGGCGGCGTAGGAGATCACGCCGTAGCAGAGCAGGGCCACGGTCGCGAGGACGCCCATCAGCCGGTATACGACGATGATGAACAGCCCGGTCAGCGCGGTGCCGATGACGGCGGCCCAGGCGCCGGCCGAGATCGCCTCGTCGCCCAGGGTGGCGCCGATGGTGCGCTGCTCGACGGTCTCGACCGGCACGGGCAGGGCACCGCCCTTGATGAGCAGCGCCAGTTCGCGGGCCTCGGCGTCGTCGAAGGAGCCGGTGATCTGGGTGGAGCCACCGGCGATGCCCGCCCCGCAGGCCACGGAGGGGTCGACCTGCGGTGAGGAGATGATCTTGTTGTCGAGCACGATGGCGACCCGGCGCTGCGGGTCGCCGGCCGGATGGCAGGCGGCTTCACCGGTCACCTCGGCCCAGCGGTCGCTGCCCGCGTCCTCGAAGTCGACGGTGACGTGCCACCCGGCTCCGCCCTGTTGGTCGAAGCGGGCGTCGGCGCCCTTGACGTCCTGTCCGGTCAGTGTGGCGGCCTTCAGCCGGAGGAACTGACCGGACTCGTCCGGCAGGACGGGCTCGGCGTCCGTGCCGGACGGGTTCCCGGCGCTGTTTTGGGGGGCATCGGCCGGGCCTAGCACCGAGTGGACGGTGAGCTGCGCGGTGCGGCCCAGTACGTCGGCCGCCTTCTTCGGGTCCTGTACGCCGGGCAGCTCGACGACGACGCGGTTGTCGCCGGAACGGACGATGGCCGGCTCGGCGACGCCGAGCGCGTCGATACGGCCGCGCAGCACCTCCACGGTGCGGTCGGTGGCCTCACGGTCGGCCTCGGTGGTGGCGGTGGACTTGGTCTCCAGCACGATCTGGGTGCCGCCGCGCAGATCGAGTCCGAGGCGGATCGGCATGGTCAGGGCGATGGCCACGGCCCCGGCCATCACGAGGAGGGCGACGAGCGCGCGCCCCTTCGTGGAGTGGGCTCGGGAGCGGGGACGAGAACGTTTCAACACGGGCCTCCGGCGGGCGCGCCGCGACGGCGGCCCAGCGCGGCCGCGGCGAGGGATGGTGGAAGGACGGGGTGTCTCAGGTGCCGGAGGGGACGGGAGGAGCCCGCCCGCGGTCGTGGCTCGTACGGCCGGGGGAGACGGGTACGGGGTCCGGCACGGCCGGGGCCCGCCGGAGGGCGGCCGGGGCGGTGCCCGAGGCGCGCGTGGTGGTGCCGGGGCGGTCCGGTGGTGCCGGACGCTCTCCGAGATGGTCGTGCCGGGCCCTGGCCTGGGCGGCGCAGGTGGTGGCACAGCCGTCGTCGGCGTGGTGGCCGCCGTCCGGGCGCGGGACGGTCGCCGCCGCGGGCACCGCGGCCGGCCCCGGCACAGCGATGCCCGCGCCGGCCCCGGGCCAGGCCGGGACCAGGGTCAGCACAACGGCCAGCAGCGCGGTGAGCGTCGCCGCGAGCCGGTGCCCGGAGCCCGGGGCGGGGGTGCGTCGTGCGGGGGCGGTGCGTCGTGCGGGGCGCAATGCACCGTCCCCTTTCGTCGCGGGTTCCTGTCGGGCGATGCGTGTGGTGGGTTCGCCGTGGGTGATGCGGCGGTTCGGAGAGGCCGGGCCGGCAGGACCGGTCAGGGTTCGATGAGTCCGGCCCGGATGGCGTAGCGGGTCAGTTCCAGGCGGTCGCGCAGACCGAGTTTCTGCAGGAGGTTCGCCCGGTGCCGCTGGACGGTCTTGATGCTGATGAAGAGGATCTCGGCGATCTCCTTGGAGGAGTGGCCCTCGGCGACGAGCTTGAGGACCTCCTCCTCCCGGGGCGTGAGGATGTGGTCCGCGCTCTCCTCGCCGTGCCGGACCCGGTCGAGGTAGTTGCGGATCAGCGCGGTCACCGCGCCCGGGTACAGGAAGGGCTCGTCGCGCATCGCGGCCCGGCAGGCGGCGACCAGATCGCGGTCGGCGACGGACTTCAGCACGTACCCGCAGGCCCCCGACTTCAGAGCCTGGAACAGGTACTGCTCGTTGTCGTGCATCGTCAGCATCAGGATGCGCAGCCCCGGCTTCAGCGCGGCCAGCTCCCGGGCGGCCTGCAGACCGGTCAGGCGGGGCATCGCGATGTCCAGGACCGCCAGGTCGACGGCGTGCGCACGCGCCATGTCGATGGCCTCCGCGCCGTCCCCGGCCTCGGCCACCACCTCGAGGTCCGGCTCCCGGTCGAGGATGAGCCGCACGCCGCGGCGTACGAGCGCGTGGTCGTCGGCGAGGAGGATGCGGATCCTCGACGGGTCGGGCGTGGGCGCCGCGGCCCGGTGGGACGCGGTGGGACCGGGCAGGGAGGGGTCGGACATGGTCAGGGCTGCTTCCTGGGGACGGGTGCGGTGAGCCGGATCCGGGTGCCGGCGCCGGGTGCCGAGGTGATGTCGAGGGCGGCCCCGATGAGCAGGGCCCGTTCGCGCATGCCGCGGATACCGGCGCCCTCGCACGCCGCCTCGATGCCGCGGCCGTCGTCGGCGATGCTGAGCGTCACCGCGCCGTCGGCGGGGCCGAGGCCCACCTCCAGCCGCTGGGCGTCCGCGTGCCGGGCGGCGTTGGTCAGGCTCTCCTGCGCGACGCGGTAGAGGACCAGCTCGGTCTCGGGGTCAAGGGCGGGCAGATCGGCGTCGAAACGCCGCACCACACGCAGCCCCGTGTGGGTGGCGAAGTCGTGCGTCAGCGAGGACAGCGCGCTGATCAGGCCGAGGTCGTCCAGGACGCCGGGCCGCAGCCGGCGCACCAGGCGACGGACCTCGTCCAGGCTCTCCCGGGTGATCTCCTGCGCCTGGTACAGCTCGTCGCGCAGCGGCTGGTCGGCGTCGTCCGCGGCGCGCCCCAGGACCAGCAGGATCGCGGTCATGCTCTGCCCGACCTCGTCGTGCAGCTCCTGCGCGATACGGCGCCGCTCCTCCTCCTGGGCGAGCAGGACGCGGGCGGTGCTCGTGGCCCGCTCGTGCTCCAGCCGGTCGAGCATGGCGTTGAAGGTGCGGATCAGCTCGGGGACCTCGCCGCCGCCGGACACCGGCAGCCGCTGGCCGGGGCGCAGCAGGTCGACGGTGGTCATCAGCTTCGTGAGCCGGTCCAGCGGTGCCAGACCCCAGCGCAGCAGGGCGCCGTTGGCCACCAGCATGACGCCCAGGCCGCCCACCAGGATGACGGCCTCGGTCAGCAGCACCGGCACGGAGACGGTCACCGGAGCCCACAGCAGCAGTGCCGTGGCGAAGCCCAGCACCACCGCGTTGAGCCCGAAGATCCGCCAGAACAGGGACACCGGGGGTACGCCTCCTTCTGCGACGCGTCGACTGGTACGCCTCCACTGTCGGCCATCGCGCACCCTCGGTGGGAGCTGCGGCCCAGGTCGCGACCGAGCAAGCGACCAGCTTCCCCCGTCCGCCACCGCCGGGTCGATGGGGCCCGGCCCCCATTTCCGGGTCGCGGTACACCCATACGGCCGCCCCCGGGCGCCGCCGAGTGGATCCTCCGTCCCCGGCCGGATGGGGCCTGCGCCCGATGGGTTTCCCCCGATGGCCCGGCCAGGGTTGAGGACGACCGGGTCCGATCGGCCCGGCTCTCGTCATACCCGCGGAACTCTCCGAGAGAAGGACTCACCGTGTCGCTCGACGCCTCCCGCATCGAACCCCGCCCCGAGCGGCTGACCGCTCACGAGGCGCGCCAGCGTCTCGAACACGCCCGGAACACCCGCATGACACAGCTGCGGGCCCTCGGAGAGAGCGGCCAGGCGGACGATCAGCTGATGTCCGCGCAGAAAACCGCCATCGAGCGGGTGCTCAAGGAGATCGAGGAGGCCTTCGCCCGTATCGACGACGGCACCTACGGCGCCTGCCTGGGCTGCGGCAAGCCCGTCCCGGGGGAGCGTCTGGAGATCCTCCCGTACACGCGGTACTGCGTCGCCTGCCAGCGCCGCACCGCCGCCTGACCACCGTCCGTCCAGTCCTCGTCGCCCGCCCCGCCCCGGCCTCGCCCGGCACCGGCCGTGGCCGATGTGCCGTCAGTGCGGCGGCGTCGCCCTCGGCATGGGCAGCGCCCGTCCCCGCGCCCGGGTCTCCGGGCGCGCAATGACCCTCGACGTGCCGACGGTGACCTTCCCCGGCGCCGGTGCGGTGTATCCCATGAGCGCGGCTCCGTCGTCGACACCCGGGGCAGGGCCCGGATGCTCGACCGGCTACCGGGTCACCGCCTGCCCCGCTTCGCCCGCCCTCAGGTCTGGGTGGACGCGGTGGGGGAGATCACCGAGCCGCCGCTGACCTCGGAGCAGATCCGCAGCCGCACGATGGGCTGGGCGATCCTCGCCTTCCTGGGCGTCGTCCTCGCCGTCCGCGCCGCCACGTGGCCACCGCACTTGTAATGCGTAGGTCTCGGGTTCGAATTCCGAAGGCGGCTCAGTGAAGGCCCAGGACAGATAGCATCTGACCTGGGCCTTTGTGGTTTTCGAGATCGGATGACGTGGGTGGAGTGCCTCGTTCAAGGCTCCATGATCGCCGTCGGTGGACAACCGGTGGACAACCGGTGGACAGGCGTGCAACGAGCGTGCGGAGCGGTGGACAACCGCATGGCCGCCGGTAGACGATCCGCGCCCGGAACTGAGCGGGCGTCCGTGGTCCACCGGAACCTTGCGGCTGGAGGCGTTCTTGGCGGGTTCTCATAAAAAGGCGACCTGCGGCTTCGGCTGATGGAGAATCACCAGGCCGGGACATCGCTACGGAGGAACCAGTCGTGATCGTGTTGCGCTTCGACGGAGACGCTGGGAACTTCGCCCTCCACATCCAGGAGGAGAGCGTGCAACTCAACCGGGGCATGGGCACCATCTGCTTCCAGATGGGTCTGAAGGTCAAGACGCCGGACAGCACCACGGAGGCCGGCAGGATCCTGGCGATGCAGGCCGACCTCTACGGCATCAGGCTCCCTTGCTCGTCTTTCGGGGCTCGATCTGGATCTGCGGGAGAGGGTGGCTCCAGCCGACCGCGAGCCGGTGGCCGCCGGCTCTGACGAGGAGGAGGCCGGTGACCGTCGCGGTGACAGCCGCCACCGCGCCGGCCGCAGCAAGGCCGGCCCGGGCTCCGTAGGTGTCGGTGATCCAGCCCACCACCGGAGCGCCGAGAGGCGCGCCGCCGAGAAGGACCATCATGTACAGCGCGGTGACCCGGCCGCGGAAGGCCGGGGCAGTGGAGGTCTGCATGGTGGCGTTGGTGGTGACGTTGACGACCATGGCGAACAGGCCCATGGGGACCATGAGCAGCGCGAAGCTCCACAGAGTCGGCGTCACGGCGGCCACGGCCTGCAGTACGCCGAAGGCAAGCGCGGCGAGGAAGGGCAGTCTCCGCCGTGTGGCCTCGTGTCGGGCGGCGAGCAGCGCGCCTGTCAGAGAGCCCGCTGCGACCAGGGTGTTGAAGAGGCTGTAGGCGCCCGCACCGGCATGGAAGACGTCGTCGGCGAAGGCCGAGAGGTGGACGGGGAAGTTGAGCGCGAAGGTGCCGAAGAAGCCGACCAGGACGATGGGCCAGACCAGGTCGGGGCGGCCGGCGACATAGCGCAGGCCCTCACGCAGTTGCCCCTTTCCGCGTGGCGCGCGCTCGACGGCGTGCAGTTCGCGGCTGCGCATCAGCATCATGCAGGCCAGGGGGGCGGCGAAGGACACACCGTTGAGGAGGAACGCCCACCCTGTGCCGACGCCCGTGATCAGGAGCCCCGCTAGGGCCGGACCGATCAGCCGGGCGGACTGGAAGTTCGCGGAGTTGAGGCCGACCGCGTTCCGCAGCAGTTCCGGGCCGACCAGTTCGGAGAGGAAGGACTGGCGGGCGGGGTTGTCGAGCACGGTCGCGAGGCCCACGGCGAACGCGGCGGCGTACACGTGCAGGACGTTAACGCGGCCGGCCAAGGTGAGGACGGCGAGCGCGAGAGCGGTGAGGGCCATGGCCACCTGGGTGGCGAGGAGTATGGGGCGCTTGGGCAGGCGGTCGACGAGGACGCCGCCGTACAGGCCGAATAGCAGCAGGGGCAGGAACTGCAGGGCGGTGGTGATACCGACGGCGGTCGAGGAGCCCGTGAGACTGAGGACCAGCCAGTCCTGGGCGATGCGTTGCGTCCAGGTGCCGTTGTTGGAGACAACCTGCCCGAGGAAGAACAGGCGGTAGTTCCTCACCTTCAGTGCCGACAACAGAGGGGCCCTGGGGGAAAGAGTGCCGAACGAATCTCGGGTGTCGGGTGTGGGGGCGGAACCGGTGCCGGGTTCCGTACTCAATCGGGCTCGCCTCCTGGTCGTCGTCCGGCGCGTGCGTCGGCTGTTGTTCCGGTGTGCGGCTCCGGCGCCGCCGAAGACGACGACGGTCCGGGTGGACCGGTCCGCCGACGGCCGGGCCCGCCCGTCGGCGATTGCGCGTCCGACCATGAGTGTCGCGTCGTGCAGGGCTGCCGGGCACGTAGGCGGGTGTGCGGGGGAGTATCCGCGGGTGCGGGTGCGGGTGCGGGTGCGGGTGCGGGTGCGGGTGCGGCGAGAAGGTGCGGTTGGCTACACGACCGGGGACATCGCGGGTGCCGAGGTCGAGTCGCGGACCACCAGTGCGGGCCGGTGCAGGATGGACTGACCGGTCTCCCCGCCGCCCCCGTCCATGACCTGGCGCAGCTTGGCGAACGCGGTGGCGGCCATCTCCTCCACCGGCTGCCGCACCGTGGTGAGCGCGGGCATGGCCATGCCCGCGAGCATGATGTCGTCGTAGCCGGTCACGGAGACGTCGCGGCCGACCACCAGGCCCGCTTCCCTGGCGCCCGCGACGATACCGAGCGCGCACATGTCGTTGATGGCGACGATCGCGGTCGGCGGATGGGGGGAGGAGAGGATTTCCAGCGCGGCGACACGTCCGAGTTCGGCGGTGTCCCGGTCGTCGAAGTCCACCGTGTCGGCTCCCGACCACACGACTCCGGCCTCCGGGGGCAGGCCGGCGGCCTCGATGGCCTGTTGGAACCCGCTGTAGCGTTCGGCCCGGTTGACACTCCCGATCGAGCCCGACACGAAGGCCAGGCGCGTGTGCCCCAGGGCCAGCAGGTGCTCCGTCGCCAGGCGCATGCCGAGAACGTTGTCGGTCCCGATGTTCACCGCGCGGTGCGGATCGCCGGGCTGGGCGGTGCGGTCGAAGGCGACCAGTCCAAGCCCGGCCTCGACGGTGGGCTTCACATGGTCGAGGGAGGGAAGGGACGAGCACAGGACGACCCCGCCGATGCCGTCGCCCCAGAGCTCCTCCACGTAGCGACGCTCCCGCTCCGGGTCTCGCTCGCTGTTGCACAGGAGCATGTAGAAACCCTCTGCCAGCGCCGCCGCTTCGAGATGCCGGGCGAACGTGCCCCAGAACGGATTGGCCACCGACGGCACGATGAGGCCGAGCATCTGGATCCGTCCGGTGCGCAGCTGCTGGGCGGCGCGGTTGGGGCGGTAGCCGAGGCGCCGGATCGCCGACTCCACCCGGGACCGTGTCTCGGGCAGCATCTTGCCGGTCCGGCCGTTGAGCAGGTTGGAGACCGTACTCGGGGAGACCCCCGCTTCCTCTGCCACCTGGTAGATCGTTACCCCGGCCACTGCACCCTCTCCCGATGAATCGGAAACCAAATGTTTCCACTGTGTTGACAGCCCGTACGGCCGTTCCTAGTCTCGTGCATCGAAGCACTAGTAAATCGATGCACTAATCAAAACGCAAGTTCGTCACCCGCTCAGTACGTATCTCTCAGCCGGGAGTCTCCTATGCGCCCACGCACTTCGCCCCTCTCCAGAAGAAGACTCCTCGGACTGGGTGCCGCCACCGCCGCAGGCGCCGCACTGTCCGCCTGCGGTGGTCCCGCACCCCAGAAGGAGGGCGGCGGTGACGCCTCCCTGCGGCTGCTCACCCCGATCTTCGACCGGGCGGACGGGCAGAAGCTGCTCACCTCGCTGCTCGCCGACTTCAAGAAGGACCACCCGGGCGTCAGCGTCCAGGTGGACTACACGGAGTACGGGAAGCTCAACGAGAAGCTCGCCACGTCGATCGTGGGGGGACAGCCCTACGACGTCATGCTGATGGGTGTCGGCTGGATCCCGCCCTTCGTCGAGAAGGGTGTGCTCGCCGATCTCGGCACCAGCCAGTCCGAGCTGGACCGCCTGTACAACCCGCGTGTGGTGCAGCCCGGGGTCTACGAGGGCAAGACGTACGCCCGTCCCATCCTGCTCGACACCCGTATGGGTATCTACCGCAAGGACATCCTGGCCGAGGCGGGGATCGGCGCGCCGCCGAAGGACCTGACCGAGCTGAAGGAGATGGCGAAGGAGCTGACGGTCCGCGAGGGCGGCAAGCTGACGCGGGCGGGGGTGGACATCCTCAGCAACGACCTGCGCCAGACCTATCTTCCGGTCATGTGGGCGCACGGCGCCGACCTGTTCACCGACGGCAAACCCGTCTTCGACTCGGACGAGGCCGTGGACGCCCTCCAGTGGATGGTCGACATCATCCGCACGGAGAAGATCGAGGACTACGGCTTCACCCAGAAGGGGGCGGTCGTCGCTCCCCTCGTCCAGGGCCGGGCGGCAATGATGGTCGGGCACAACGACATGTGGCGGCAGGTGTCCGAGAGCGCGCCGGAGCTCATCGCCGAGGACAGGATCGCCGGCTTCATGCTGAACCAGCAGCGTCCGGCGCTGTTCCAGGGCGGCACGCTTGCCACCCTGTCGGCGAAGACGCGGTACCCCGACCAGGCCAAGTCTCTGGTGGAGTTCCTGTCGGGGGAGAAGGTGTCGCCGCAGGCGGCCGAGCAGCGCGGCAACATCCCCGCGGTCCTCAGCGCGGCGGACTCCGAATACGTGCGGAGCAACAAGCTCGTCTCGTTCGCGGTGGACAACCTGGACCACGCCTTCTCCGAGGGCGGCGTGCCGACCTGGCTGGAGATACGGGAGGAGTTCAAGCCGGCTCTGGAGAGCGCCCTCCTCGGCAAGTCCAGTCCGGCCGACGCCCTGCGGGGACTGGCCGAGAAGGCCGAGGCCATCATCGCCAAGGGGGCGTGATCCGGTGCCCAGTCATCCGGCCGTGGACACGACACGTCCGCACGCCCCCATAGTGCATCGATCCACCGATTCGTCGGTGCCGCACAGGGGGCGACCTCAGCGCCGACGGCAGTTCGGACGCGAGCGGCGCCGGGTTGCCCTCCTCCTGCTGGCTCCCTCGGTCATCCATCTCGTGTGGTGGATCGGCCTCCCGGTCCTGGCCACCTTCGCCCTGGCGTTCACCGACTACGACATCCTCGCGGGCACGGTCACCTTCAACGGTCTGGACAACTTCCAGGAGATCTTCGGCGACCCGACCTGGAACTCGTCCATCTGGCACACCGTCGTCTTCACCTTCTTCACCGTGCCGGTGGCCATGGCGATCGCGGTCGTCCTGGCGCTCCTGCTCAACGTGAAGATGCGAGGGGCGGCCTGGTACCGGACGGCGGTCTTCATGCCGCATGTCACCGCGACCGTGGCGATCGCCCTGGTGTGGATGTGGATGTTCGAACCCCGGCTCGGCGTCGTGAACACCATGCTCGGCTGGGTCGGCATCGACGGGCCGGTCTGGCTGGCCGACCCCGACTGGGCGCTCACCGCCGTGATCGTGGTGAGCATCTGGAAGGGCATCGGCATCAAGATGCTGATCTACCTGGCCGCGCTGCAGGCCATGCCGAACGACGTGTACGAGGCGGCGAGGATCGACGGCGCCTCACAGGTGCGGCAGTTCTTCTCCATCACCCTGCCGCTGCTGAAACCGGCGACGTTCTTCGTCCTGGTGGTGTCGATCATCGACTCCTTCCAGGCGTTCGACCAGCTGTACGTGCTGACGCCCGACGGAGGGCCCGGCAACTCGACGACGGTCATGACGTACGAGATCTACCGCACGGCGTTCAAGGAGTTCAACATGGGCGCGGCCTGCGCGCAGAGCGTGGTGCTGTTCGCCTTCCTGCTGGTGCTCATGCTGATCAGCCGACGTCTCACCGGAAAGGAAGAGGATGTCCGCTGAGAAGCTCGCCGCCGGCGCCGCCACCGCGGTGCCCCCGCGCGCAGGCAGACCGCTGCTGACCCGGCGACTGCGGCGCGTGGCACTGCACCTGGTGCTCGCCACCGTGTCGCTGGTGATGGCCATCCCCTTTCTGTGGATGATCGTCACCTCGCTCAAGACCGACCCCGACCTGGCCTCCTACCCTCCGGGGCTGCTGCCCCGGATCTGGGACTGGGACAACTACCCCGAGGCCCTCGAATACGCCCCCTTCGGTACCTACTTCCGCAACAGCCTGTTCATCTCGCTCGGGCACACCGCACTCAACCTGGCGCTGGCCTCCATGGCCGGATACGCCCTGGCCCGCATCCCGTTCCGGGGCAGCACCGTGATCTTCATGGGCGTCCTGGCCACGATGATGATTCCGACCTACACCAAGATCGTGCCCCAGTACCTGATCGCCAAGGGGATCCCGTTCTTCGGCGGCAACGACTACCTGGGCAGGGGCGGCCACGGCTGGCTCGACTCGTGGTGGGGGCTCATCGTTCCCGGCGCACTCACTCCGTTCGCCATCTTCCTCTTCCGGCAGTTCTACCTCTCGCTGCCACGCGAACTGGAGGAGGCCGCCCGCATCGACGGCATGGGGGAGTTCGGCATCTACGCACGGGTGATGACACCCCTGGTCAAGCCGGCCATCGCCACCGTCGGCCTGCTCACCTTCGAGAGCAGCTGGAACAACTTCCTGTGGCCGCTGATCATCACGACCGACACCGACCTGCGCGTCATCCAGGTGGGACTGTCCGCCTTCCAGCAGGCCGACCAGAACGCCTGGGCCTACATGATGGCCGGCACGACGCTCGCCACCGTCCCGATGGTGGCGCTGTTCCTGCTCGCCCAGCGGTACTTCGTGCAGGGCTTCGCCAACTCCGGCATCAAATAGCCCTGTCGTCCCGCCGCGACATATCAGATCCGACATATCAGATCCGACACACCAGATACGACATACCAACCGGAGAACTCCTCATGCCTTTTGACCTCACGGGGCGTCGTGCGCTCGTCACCGGCGCCGGGCACGGCATCGGCGCGGCCGTCGCGCTCGGCCTGGCCCGGGCGGGCGCCGACGTGATCGTCCACCACGGCCACTCCGCCGAGTCGGCTCAGCGCGTCGTGGCCGACATCAGCTCGCTCGGACGCAAGTCCACCGCCGTCGCCGCGGACGTCACGGACTCCACCGCCGTCGAGCGCCTGGTCGACGAGAGCGTCACCTTCCTCGGCGGCCTCGACATCGTCGTCGCCAACGCCGGACATCTCGTCGGACGGGTCCCCGTCTCCGACATGACCGACGAACACTTCCGCAGCGTGATCGACGTCAACCTCGTCTCCGCCTTCCGGACGTGCCGGGCAGCCCTGCCTCACGTGCGGGAATCCGGGCGCGCGGGACGGATCGTCCTCATGGCCTCACAGGCGGCTCACGACGGCGGCGGTCCCGGCGCGACCGCCTACGCGGCGGCCAAGGCCGGAGTGATCGGCTTCGCCAAGGGGCTGGCCAAGGAGATCGGCGGTGCCGGGGCCACGGTCAACGCCCTCGCTCCCGGATACATCGGCGAGACCGCCTTCCACGGCACGTTCACCGCGCCCGAGGCCCGGCGCGGCATCGTCGAGAAGCTGCCCATCGGCCGGGCGGGCACCGTGGAGGACGTCGCGGGCGCGGCCGTCTACCTGGCCTCGGACGAGGCCGGATACGTCACCGGTGCCACCTTCGACATCGGGGGCGGCGCATGGCCGCGCTGACCGTTCCGCAGGAGCCCGGCGGGTGGTGGCACGCCTACGTCTGCCCGGCACACGGCGTGGAACTCGACCACGGTGACCTGCTCGGCGGCGCCTTCCCCGCCGGCGGTGCCGCCTGCCGCTACGGCTGCCGCCTGGACACCGACGCCATTCGGGGCGCGTGGACCGTCCTGGCGCACCAGGAGATCGCCCGGCGCCTGCGGCACCTGGCCGCCGGCTCGCCCGGCGAACGCCGCGAGGCCGTGGCGGCGCTGCGCCAGTACGCGGAGCTCTACGCCGGCCTGCCGGGCGCGCACGCGGGCGGTGACGACTGGATGCTGCGCGGACGGCTCTTCCACCAGGCGCTGACCGAGGCCATCTGGGCGGTCAACATCGCGCACGCGGCACGCACGCTGGCGGCGGACCCGGAAGACCCCGGACTGAACGAGCTCGTCCCCTTTTTCGAATCGCTCCGGAAAGCGGCCGGAGCAGCGCGGGCCGAGCTCCTGAGGAAGGGAGAGGCCCGTTCGAACTACACCGCCTGGCTCGCCGCCGCAGAGATCTCCTGCCGCTGCGCCGCCGATCTGATCGCCGGAGAGGAACCCGACGCGATCGGCCTCGCGCAGGAGTACGGGCTGGCCGCCCACATGCGGACAGCGGTCCACCGGGACGGCTGGGAGTGGGAGGCAAGCACCTACTACCACCTGTTCGTCCTGCACGCCTACCTGCTCGCGCTGCGCGGCGCCCGCCCGGAGCAACTGCCCGACGACATCGCGGCGGCACTGGGCGCCATGGTCTCGGCGCTCGCGGGCGTCGCCGCTCCGGACGGCACCCTGCCGGCCCTGCACGACGGCCCCTACCGGCGCGAGGCACAGGCGGCCGAGATCAGAGAGGTGGCCGCGCTCGCCGCCCAACTGTTCGCGGGCGCCCCGCTGAAGGCCGTCGCCCACGCCGCCGAACGCGACTCGGCCGCCGCGCTCCCCGCGGACCTCGACGGGTGGTTCGCCGGCGTCCCGCTGCCCACGCCGTCACCGCGCTGCACCTTCCCCGACGCCGGGTTCGCGGTCTTCCGGTCCGCGGGCGTCCACGCCCTGCTGGACGCCGGACCGCACGGCGGAGGACACGGGCACCAGGACAAGCTGTCGCTCTACCTGTACGCGGACGACGGCACCGCCTGGCAGCCGGACCCCGGCCAGGTCCCCTACGCCCACCGGAAACTGCGCGCGTACTACGCGAGTACCGCGGCCCACCCCACCTTCCGGGTCGACGAGGCGGAACAGCGACCCTGCGACGCCGTCCTCGACGGCGACACCGGCCGGTGCGAGCAGGCGTACGACGGAGTCACGGCGACACGCCGCGTCGTCACCGACCGGCGTTACCTGCTCGACATCCTCGTCCTCGAGGCAGCCACCGAGCGCCGGCTCACCGCCCAGCTGCGTCCGGGCACCGATCTCGACGTCGTGGCCCAGGGACCCGACCGCTCCCGCACCGTCTGGGGCGACGGCGAGTCCGCGGTCCTGACGGGTTGCCACGCGTCGCGCCCGCAGGCGGAGTTCACCGTCGTCGCTCATCCCGGGCCCGCGGATGATCCGGCGCTGAACCGGCAGGGCGTCGACTGGTCCCTCACCGGCCGGCGCGCCGTGTTCGTCTCCGTCTACCAGTCCGCCGAGACCGCGCCCCCGGTCCGCCGGGTGAGCCTGTCCGAACGGACCGTCCACATCGATCTGGCCGACGGAACCGTCGCCACCCATCCCATCGGAGCGTGAGAACGCATGCTGCTTCTCGAGGGACGACTCGACGCACTGCGCGGCGAGCTGAACGGCACGCACGCCGCCCAGTGGCGGAGGCTGTACGAGCAGTGCGACTGGTACCGCCGCCAGAACCCGCCCACGGAGCATCCCGAGGCGAGCATCACGTACTTCGGTCCCGCCGCCGCGAACCTGGCGCTCGCCTACCGGCTCACCGGACAGCGCGGATACCTGGAGGAGGCGTGGCGCTGGATCGCCACCTGCGTTGCCTTCCCCCACTGGGGTCGTGCTCACATGCCCGACCACGACCTGGACGCGGGCTGGCTGCTGCACGGTCTCTCCCTCGCGTACTCCTGGCTGGGGGAGGACCTGGAGCCGGAGCGGCGTGAGGTCCTGCGCGCCAAGCTGGAACTCCAGGGCGAGCGGCTCCACTCCTTCGCCGAGGAGACCACCGGCCGCTGGTGGTCGAGCGCGTACTGGCAGAACCACAACTGGATCTGCTGGACCGGTATCGCCACAGCGGGCTACGCGCTGGGACGCTCCGAGTGGACCAAGGCCGCCCGGGCCAACCTGGAGACCGTTCTCAGGATGCTCCCCGAGGACGGATCGGACTCGGAAGGCGTCGTCTACTGGCGGTACGGAGTGCCGTGGCTCGCCATCCACACCGACCTCGTCCAGCGCCAGGAGCGGTCCGATCTGTGGTCGGTCGGCGGTTTCCTGCGCAACACCACGCGCTGGCGCCTGCACCAGAGCGTGCCGGGTTTCGAGGAGAACATCGACCACGGCGACTGCCACGACCGGCGCAGCGGCCACAGCGTCGCCCTCTACTACCGCCTGGCCTCCGCCTACCAGGACGGCACGGCGCAGTGGCTGGGGAACCTCGTGGCGGAGCGTCACTTCTGGCGCGAGGCGTACGAGTCGGGTGTACGTCCCGGTGTCATGCCCGAAGCCTTCCTCGAACTGCTCTGGTACGACCCGCGGGTGGCACCCGTGGCACCGGACCGGGAGCCCGGCACCGCGTACTTCCCGGATCTGGGGCAGATCACCGCGCGCACCGGCTGGAACAGCGCCGCGACCTGCGTCAGCTTCAAGGCCGCCCCCGGTGGCGGCCACCGGGCCTGGGACGAGGGGCACCGGCTGAAGGCCGCGGGCGGCTGGGACGCGATGAGCGCGGGCCACCACCACCCCGACGCCGGCGCCTTCGTCCTCCACTCACACGGCGCCTTCCTCGCCGTGGACGAGGGCTACAGCAACCACAAGAGCGCGGCCCACCACAACCTGGTCCTGGTCGA
Source organism: Streptomyces sp. NPDC097107 (assembly GCF_044762405.1). Lineage (NCBI taxonomy): Bacteria > Bacillati > Actinomycetota > Actinomycetes > Kitasatosporales > Streptomycetaceae > Streptomyces > Streptomyces sp. NPDC097107. The sequence goes on from NZ_JBIWEF010000005.1 coordinate 430,729, forward strand.
CGGAGAGGGCTGGGCCGACGAGGGCCGCTACCACGTGTACGAGGGGATACCCGAGGAGCGCCGGGCGCGTGTGCGTGACGTGCTCGCCCAGGACGGATTCGCCCACGCCACGGCGGAGACCGCGGCGATGTTCCCCGAACGGCTGGGCGTGCGGCGCGTCGACCGCACGCTGGTGGTGACGCCTCTGGGGCGCGTGGTCGTCCTCGACGAGCTCGAGGCCGAGGCGCCGCGCGAGTGGACGTATCTGCTGCACTCCGACTGGCCCACGACACAACTGGAGCCCGACGGCTGGCGACTGGAGTCCGGGCCGGCGAGCGCACGGCTCACCCGGCTGCTGCCCACGGACGCGGCGGCCACGCGTCACCGCGCCGAGGTGGAGGCGAACCCGACCTCCAGCACCCCCAGTCTCAAGGTCAGCAAAACCATGCACACCCTGCGCCTCACCACTCCCAGGGCCCGCACGGCCACCTTCCTGACCGTCCTCGACAGCACGGGTTCGCTGGATCCGCGGCCGGAGCCGGCCGTACTCCTGACCTCGGACCAGGGCCACGCGGTGTCCGTCGGCCAGGGGGACGCGAAGGAACTGGTCCTCCTCGCTCCCCGGGCCGGCGTCATCGAGACGGAACGCGTCAGCGCCGACGCCGCCGCGGTCATACTCTCCGGCACGCGGGTCGCCGCCGTCCGGGCACGCCGCGTCGACATCGACGGCGCCGTGGGGCTCCGGTCGGACGAGCCGTTCACCGGCGTACTGCCCACCGACACCACCGGCGCGTAGGGAGCACACCATGAAGGGCTGGGAGCGAGGTGCACTGCGCGCCATGGAGTTCGTCGCACAGCCGGCACTCGCGGGAGCGGCGTTCTGCCTGCTGGCACTCGGCGTCGTCACCTGGCTCCCGGCGCTGGCCGCCGCGGCGACCGCGTTGCAGGACTGGCGCAGGGACGGCGGTGGCCGGCCGTTCACCGGGACGCTGCGCGCCTTTCCGCGCTGCTGGCACGCCCTGTGGAAGGAAGCACTCGCGGCCAGCGCCCTGATCGCCGTCCTGGCGACGAACTGCCTCTTCCTGCTGGGCCGGGGAAGTGCGACCGCATGGGTCCTGCTCCCCGTCCAGTTCGCCCTGCTGGCCGCCCTGGCGGTCTACGCGCTGTCGCTCGCCGCCTCAGCCGCGGCCGGCACCGACGACGGGTTCCGCCGCCGCGCGGCCGTCCTCGCCTTCGCCTCGCCGCGACGCAGCCTGGTTCTGCTACTGGCCCTGCTGCTCGTGCCGCCGGCGATGCTGCCCGTTCCCCTCGGCCCCCTGCTGCTCGGGCCCACCGTTCCCCTCCTCCTGGCCCTGTCCCTGTCCGCACCCATGAACCCGAGGAAACCAGCATGAGACTCATCCGGTACATCGCTTCGGCAGCCGCTCTCTTAGCCGTCACAGGGACGTCTGCGCCCGCGGCATCCGCCGCCGCACCCCGGGGCGGACACGACATCTACGTCTCACCGCGCGGCAGCGACACCAACCCCGGCACCCGCCAAGCTCCCTTCGCAGGCATCCAGCGGGCCCTGGACGTGGCCGGCCCCGGATCGACCGTGCACCTGGCACCAGGGCGCTACCTGGAGGACTTCGTCAGCCGGAGTCCCGGCGTCACCCTCACCGGACCCCCGTCCGCCGTGGTCCAGGGATCCGGTGCGGGCCGTGCCATCGGGGAGATCCAGCACGACCGCGTCCGGCTGACCGGTTTCACCATCGACGGCCTGATCGGCGACGCCGCCGAGAAGTCCGCCTACCGCAAGAAGCTGCTGTATGTCATGAGCATGACACCCGGGGACGGTGTCGACGGCCTGCGCGTCACCCGGATGACCTTCCGCAACGCCGGCGAGGAGTGCGTACGGCTGCGCTACCTCGTCACCGGCGCCGAGGTCGCCCACAACCGGATCACCGGATGCGGGGTATGGGACTTCCGCTTCGCCGACGGCGGCAAGGTCGGCGAGGGCATCTACCTCGGCACGGCCCCCGAGCAGCAAGGGCTCAACGGCGCCCCGGACGACCGGCCGGACGTCAGCCGGGACAACTGGATCCACCACAACCGGATCGACACCCAGGGCAACGAGTGCGTGGACATCAAGGAGAACTCCACCGCGAACCTCGTCGAACGCAACGACTGCACGGGCCAGCGCGACCCCAACTCCGCGGGCCTGGACGCACGCGGCAGCGGCAACACGTTCCGCGCCAACCGCTCGTACGACAACGCCGGCGCCGGAGTCCGGGTCGGCGGCGACACCCCCGCGGACGGCACCGGCAACACCATCGAGGACAACGTCCTCCTCTCCAACTCTGCGGGGGGCATCAAGTTCGAGGCCACCCCGCAGGGCCGGGTGTGCGGAAACACCCTGGCCGGCAACACCGGCGGCGACGCGACGGGCACGTACGGCAACGAGTACGAACCGTCGCGTCCCTGCTGACCGCAGAAGAAGGCCCCGACACGCACGACAGTCACGCAACGACAGTCACAACCGACAGTCACAACCGACAGTAAGGAAGCAGCAGACATGAGCCGCACCCGCAAGCGCACTCTCGCCACCACAGGCGTGGCCGCACTCTCCGCCCTGGCCGCCCTGACCCTGCCGCTCGTCACGGGGGGCACCGCCACCGCCGCCGCACCGTGCGACTACCCGGCACAGCAGCTCAACCTGACCAACTGGAAGGAGACCCTCCCGACGGGTTCGAGCGGCTCGCCGACCGAGATCAAGCAGCCCTCGCTCGCGACCTTCTCCGTCAGCCCCTGGTTCACCGTGAACTCCGCGTGCACCGGCGTCCAGTTCCGGTCGGCGGTCAACGGCGTCACGACGTCCGGCTCCAGCTACGCCCGCTCCGAACTGCGCGAGATGACCGACAACGGCACCAAGAACGCCTCCTGGTCGGCCACCTCCGGCACCCACACCATGACCTTCAGGGAGGCGTTCAACAAGCTCCCCAACGACAAGCCGCACGTGGTCGGCGCCCAGATCCACGACGGCGACGACGACGTGACGGTCTTCCGCCTGGAGGGCACCAGCCTCTACATCACCAAGGGCAACGACACCCACCACAAGCTGGTGACCAGCAACTACAAGCTGAACACGGTCTTCGAGGGCAAGTTCGTCGTCAGCGGCGGCCAGATCAAGGCGTACTACAACGGCGTCCTCCAGACGACCATCGCGCACACCGCCTCCGGGAACTACTTCAAGGCAGGGGGCTACACCCAGGCCAACTGCGGCAACTCCTCCCCCTGCAGCAGCTCCAACTACGGGCAGGTGACCATCTACAAGCTGCTGGTCAACCACTCCTGACAGAGGGGGGTGCCGGGCCTCGGACTAGGAGGCCCGGCACCACCCAGCACGGTACAACGAGCGGCGCGGATCTCCGCCCACAAGCCACCGGCGTGCGCGGTGGGAGACACCGTGGTCCAGTGCCTGTCGTGCGGACCAGGCTGGGCTCGCGGGCCCTGGCACGCATGCCAGCCGCGGCGTCGGGCGGCATGGCCTCCGCCTTGCGATCGCACGCACACACCCCGCTCTCTGATCCAGTCTGAGCCAAACGACGGACACAAGTCGGCGCCGCGAGTTCGCACGTCACCGATTGAGCCACCGACTGCCACCTCTTGTCATCCGGCCTCCGCCAGGCCGGCGCGCCCATAGCCGTGACGCGCAACTGTCACAGGCTCGTCCTGCCAGCACTGGACGGCATTCTTGCCCAGTGCTGGGTTGCTCGACATCGCATGCCCATCTCTACCGTGCGGAGAAGAAACATGCCCAGAACAAAGCTCAGCACCTACGGCGCGATCACCGTCGCGGCGCTCACGATCACGGCCCTCACCACCGCAGCACCCGCTCTCGCCTCCACCGGCGACACATCATCGCTCATCCCGAGCACGACCTCGGCCCCACAGTCCAACGCCGCCACCGTCAACGTCTCGTCGTCGAAGCAGTTGACCACCGCGATGGCCAACGCCGTAGCCGGCCAAACGATCGTCCTGGCCAACGGCTCCTACTCGATCGGCAAGCTCAACGCCAAGAACGGCACCTCCAGCGCACCCATCACGATCATGGCCGCCCAACAAGGCAAGGCGGTCATCACCGGAGGGCAGCTCGAGGTTCTCAACTCGTCGTACGTGACGTTCTCCGGGCTGAAGTGGACGAACAGCAACACGTTGAAGATCGCCAGTTCGCACCACATTCGGTTAACTCGCCACCACTTCCGGCTCACCGAGTCGAGCTCGTTGAAGTGGATCGTCATCCAGGGAGCCAACAGCCACCACAACCGGATCGACCACAACCTGTTCGAGGAGAAGCACAAGCTCGGCAACTTCATCACCATCGACGGCTCTTCGACCCAGCAGTCGCAGTACGACCTGATCGACTACAACCACTTCCGCAACATCGGTCCGCGCGCCACCAATGAGATGGAAGCGATCCGAGTCGGCTGGAGTGCGATCTCCAAGTCGGACGGGTTCACCACGGTCGAGAACAACCTCTTCGAGAACTGCGACGGCGACCCTGAGATCGTCTCCGTGAAGAGCAACGCCAACACCGTCCGGTACAACACCTTCCGGACATCACAGGGCTCGGTGTCCCTGCGCCACGGCAACCGCAGCCAGGTCCACGGCAACTTCTTCTTCGGCGGCGGCAAGACCGGCACCGGCGGCGTCCGGGTCTACGGCCAGGACCACAAGATCTACAACAACCACTTCGAAGGACTGACCGGCAGTGGCTACGACGCGGCGCTGCAACTCGACGGCGGGGACGTCGACACCTCAGGCGCGCTCTCCTCGCACTGGCGGGTGTACCGGGCCACGGCAGTGCACAACACCTTCGTCAACAACGTCTCGAACATCGAGATCGGCGCCAACTACAGTCTCGCCCCGGTCGACAGCCTGGTCGCCGACAACATCGTCGTCGGTTCTTCCGGCAAGCTCTTCAACGAGCTGAAGACGCCCAAGAACATGACGTACGCGGGCAACATCGGCTGGCCGACGGGTTCCGCCACCATCGGGATCACCACCGGCGTCCGCACCGTGAACCCGCTCCTGGCCAAGCAGGGTGAGGTCTACCGCCTCGGCACCGGTAGCCCCGCGGTGAACACCGCGTCGGGTAGCTACAGCTTCCTCGCCGATGACATGGACGGTCAGTCACGCAGTGGAACGGCCGATGTCGGAGCGGACGAACTGTCCACCGGCACCGTGGTCCACAAGCCGCTCAGCTCTGACGACGTCGGAATCAGCGCCCCCTGACAGGGCCGGAACAGCTCTGCCCGCCACACCTCGAGGTATGGCGGGCAGCCACCGATTCGAACGGGCACGCACACCCTCGCCTTCGGGAGGTGTCCAACAAGTTCCCGAGCACCAGAGCGCACGTCGTCGGCGCGCAGGTCGACGGCGGTGTACTACAACGGCGTCTTCCAGACGTCCAGCGCGCACATGGCCACTCAAGGCCGGGGCGTATACCGAGGCCAACAGCTCCAGGTCACCCACACCTGAGGGACGAGGCGGTGCCGGGCCTCGGACCAGGAGGCCCGGCACCGCCCAGCACGGTACAACGGGCTGAACCGGCCTCCAGGGCCGCCCGCCTGGACGCGAGTCCGGCAGCAGCCGCTCCCGTACGGGCGTCCCCGCGGCCGCCGGGGCGCGGCCTCCTGCCCATCTCTCCCTGGTGCACGCCGCCCGCACGACGATCTCCTTGTCCAGCAGAGGCGCCGAGTCGGCCTTGCGAGCGAGGCCGGCCGGCAGGACGCGCCGCGGGCGGAGGCGGTGCTGCGGCCGGTGGTCCGGCATGCGGCGAGCAGGCGCGGGGCGCGCGGGTGTGTCCAGTAAACGGCTGATCCAGTTTCTGCAGTGGGTCAGTTGGCGGCCGGGGTGAGCAGGTGGCGAACGAGCAGCTCGTGGCCGCCATGCGGGAGCCGCTGCGGGGCCTGCTCGGCAGATTTTCAGCTCCGGCAGGAGCGGTCTGGCGGTCGGTCGCACTACTCAGGCGGCACGATCAGCTCGCAGGGGAAGTGGCAGGACAAGGCGGAAGGTGGCGCCGAGGCCGTGGCTCGGGTCGAGTTCGAGTCGGCCGCCGTGGCCTTCGGCGATGGCGGTGGCAATGGCCAGGCCCAGTCCGGAGCCGCCTCGTGTCCGGGTGCGTGCGGGATCCGCCCGGTAGAAGCGCTCGAACACGCGTGCCGCGTCGGTGGCCGTCAGCCCCGGGCCGTCGTCCTCGACCTCGATGACGGCGACTCGAGTTCCGGCCGGAAAGGGCGGTGCCATGCTGACGCGTCCCGGCACATCTGCGCCACCGGTGCGGGCACCGGCCCGGCCCGCCCCCACGCGGACCTGGATCCGGGTGCCGGGTGGGGTGTGGGTGTGGGCGTTCGACAGCAGGTTCTCAACGATCTGCCGCAGGCGATGGAGGTCTCCCACGACTTCCACCACATCCAGTTCCCCCTCCCCCTCCCCGGCGTCGGCGGTGCGCTCACGTAGGGGGGACAGGCTCACGGCGTGGTCCGGTCGCTGCAGGGCTGCTGCGCTCACCGCGTCTGCTGCCAGGGACAGCAGGTCCACGTGTTCTTGCTGGTAGTCGGGGTGCCGGTCCAGTTGGGCGAGTAGCTGGAGGTCGTCGACGAGCAGGCTCATCCGTTGGGCGTTCTGGACGATGTGCCGGTCGGCTTCCTGCCGTTCCTTCGTGGTGCGGCGGTCGGAGCGCAGTGCAAGCTGGCCGAATCCTTGGATGGCGGTCAGAGGGGTGCGCAGTTCGTGTCCGGCGTCGGCTACGAAGCGGCGCAGCCGTGTCTCGGAGGTCTCGCGCTCGTGCAGGGCCTGCTGGAGTCGGTCGAGCATGGTGTTCAGTACGGTGCCGAGCCGTCCGATCTCGGTGCGCGGGTCGGTGTCCGGCAGCCGCAGGTCGAGCTGTCCGGCGGTGATGGCTTCGGCGGTGCGCTCCATCCGGGTCAGCGGGAGCAGGCTGAGCCGGACCACTTCACGGCCCAGCACCCACACGGCCACCACGGTAATGATGAGCAGCAGGCCGTTGAGCCAGAGGATCTTGGACGTGGCTCCGTCCACGGTGTCGAGCGGCAGGGCGATGACGGCGGTCAGGTCGCGTGGTCCGTCCCGGCGCAGGACGCGCCAGTTTCCGTCTCCGGTGTCGGCCGCCACCGAGGTCGGGCTGCCTTCGGTGGGCAGGCGGTCGATGCTGTCGGGGAGCTGGGGGCCGGGCTTGTCGTCCGTGCCGAGTTTCTGGGGCAGGCGGTTGCCGCTGGCGTCGTAGAAGTAGACGCGGAAGTCCGAGGGCAGCGCCTCGGGTTCCGGCCGGTGGGGGCGGCGTGTGTCGAGGAAGGCGGAGGCGGGCGTGGGCCGGAAGTCGGCGAGCCTTTGGTCGACGCCGTCGAGGAGCCAGGACCGCAGGACGAGGAAGCCGATGAGCTCGGCGGCCAGCACGGCCAGAGTGGCCAGTACGGTGACTCCGAGGACGAGACGCCGGCGCAGCGAGCGGGGGGCGCGGAGGCCGGTCAAAGCTCTGCTGTCCCGTGGCTGGTGCGCGGTACCCGCAGGCTGTAGCCCACGCCGCGGACGGTGTGGATGAGCGGTGGGTCGAAGCGGTCGATCTTTTTCCGCAGGTACTTGATGTAGGTCTCGACCACGCGGGTGTCGCCCGCGAAGTCGTAATGCCACACATGGTCGAGGATCTGGGCTTTGCTCACGACCCGGCCGGCGTTGTCCATGAGGTAGGACAGCAGCTTGAACTCGGTCGGCGAGAGCTGTACGTACTGGCCGGCCCGGTGTACCTCGTGTGCCCTCTCGTCGAGTTCGAGGTCGGCGCAGCGCACGATGGTGTCAGGCAGCAGGGCGCCTGAACCCAGGGTTCGCCGCAGGATGGCCTGGATGCGGAGGAGCACCTCCTCGATGTTGAAGGGCTTGGAGACATAGTCGTCGGCGCCCAGGCTCAGCCCCTGGATGCGGTCGTCCACGCCGGTGCGGGCGGTGAGGAGCAGAACGGGCACCAGGTTGCCGACCGCGCGCAGCCGGCGCGTCACCTCGTAGCCGTCAAGGTCGGGCAGCATGATGTCCAGCAGGATCAGGTCGGGCTGCAAGCGCGCGGCCTCGGCCAGCGCGGCGGCCCCCGTGCCGGTGCTCCGCACGTGGTAGCCGGTGAGACTCAGCGTCGATTCGAGCAGCGTGCGGATGCTGGGCTCGTCCTCGACGACGAGAAGCCGATGCTGCCGCTTCTTGTCGGTCCGCTCGGTCATGTCAGCACTACGATCCGTTCTCTCACAAGGCCCCGGCATCCGCCGCCCCCGCCAGGAGGCTATCCCGCACCGGGCCCGGCGCGGGATAGCCTCCTGGCGGGGGCGGGGGCGGGGGCGGGGGCGGGGGCGGGGGCGGGGGCGGGGGCGGGGGCGGGGGCGGGTCAGGACGAGGACAGGGCGCCCTTGCGGAGCGTGACCGCTCGCGGGGCGTGCTTGGCCAGGTGGGAGTCGTGCGTGACCATGATGAAGGTGAGTCCATCCTCCTTGCAGCGGGTCTGCAGGACGTCCATGATCTCGTCGCGGGTGGACTCGTCGAGGTTGCCCGTGGGCTCGTCCGCGAGCAGAACCTGCGGCTTCTTGACCAGGGCCCGGGCGATGGCCACCCGCTGCTGCTGGCCGCCGGACAGCTCGCCCGGCACGTGGCCCAGCCGCTCTCCCAGCCCCACCGAAGTGAGGGCCTCGGCGGCCAGTGCGCGCCGCTCCTTCGCCTTGACGCCCAGCGGTACGAGGGCTGCCTCGACGTTCTCCTGGGCGGTGAGAGTGGGGATGAGGTTGAAGCTCTGGAAGACGAAGCCGATCTTCTCGCTGCGCAGGCGGGTCAGACGGGCCTCGGGCAGCTTCGCCAGGTCGGCACCGTCGAGCAGCACACTGCCGGAGGTCGGCCGGTCCAGGCCGCCGAGCATCTGAAGGAGGGTCGACTTGCCGCCTCCGGTGGGGCCCTTGATGACCAGGTAGTCGCCTGCGGTGATGGTGAGGTCCACTCCGGCGAGCGCGTTGACGACGCCCTTGCCGCGGGTGTAGCGCCGGGTGACGCCGGTGAGTTCGTACATGGTGTGGTTGCTCCTGCGGAGAGGGACGAGAACGGGTCAGGCGACGCGGGAGAGGGCGTCGGCGGGGCGGAGCCGGGAGGCACGCCACCCGCCGAAGGCCCCGGCGACGAGGCCGCCCGCAACAGCGAGGCCGACGGCCAGGACGATCACGGAGAGGCTGACCGGTGCGGAGAGGACCACATCCAGCGTCCGCGCGGCGGTCTCCTGTGCGGCGCCGCCGGGGCCACCGCCCATGCCGCCACCGCCCCCTGGGCCGCGCATGCCGCCGTCGGAAGCGCCCAGCTCAGCGGAGAGCGAGGGCCCGAAGGCGGTGACCGCCCACGCACCGGCCAGGCCCAGCCCGATGCCCATGGCGCCACCGGCCAGGCCCGTCACGACGGCCTCACCGACGACCTGCCCGGTGACCCGGCGCGAGCGCCACCCCAGTGCCTTGAGGGTGCCGAACTCCCTCACGCGCCGGGCGACGGCGGACGAGGTGAGCAGGCCGGCGACCAGGAACGCCGCCGTCAGGACCACCACGGACAGCCAGCGGCCCACCGTCTCGGCGAGGCCGGACGCGGTGGACAAGGACCCCGAGACGGTGTCCGCCAGATCCTCGGACGTGGTCACAGTGGCGTCCGGAACCGCCTTGAGAACCGCGGACTCCACCGCCCCGAGCTGCTGGGTGTCATTGGCCTGCACGTAGACGGTGGTGATCTTGTCCTTGGCATCGGCCAGGGCCTGCGCCTGGGCGAGCGGCAGGTAGACGTTGGCGGCGGCCTCCCCGCTGGTCGCGGTGGCCACGCCGACGATCTCGAACTTCGTGTCGCTCACCGTCACCGTGTCACCGGTGGTGAGCTTCTTCTCCTGGGCGTAGGCGCTGTCCACCACAGCCATCTTTTCCGACGTCTCCGACGTCTCGAAGCCGCGCCCGTCGGTGATCTCCGAGGAGGACAGCGGGCCCATCCCCGGATGCGCGACGTCGGTGCCGTACACGGTGAAACTGTCGATGGAGAAGTCGGCACCGCCGCCCGTCACCTCACCATCCGAGCCGCCGCCCCGCCCAGCGTCCGGCCGCTGCTGGAACTGGCCGCGGCTGAACTCACCGTCGACCTTCACCACATTGAGGCTGAGCCCGCCCACGGCGTCCGCCACACCGTCCGCCTTCGCCACGGACGAGACCGTAGCGGCGTCCAGAGTCTGCAGGCCCTGCACCATGACCCGGTCACTGCTCTGCCGCTCACCATCTTCCCCGTCGCCACCTGCGTCGAAGCGGAACCGCGGCCGCTCGCCACCGGTCTCCGACGGCGGCTCCGGGGCCTTGGTGACGGTCATGTCGGTACCGAGCCCGTAGAGGGATTCCAGGACTTGTTCCTGGGCCCTCCCCATGCCGGTGGAGACTGCGTTGACCACGATGACAAGAGCAATACCGAGAGCCAGGCCGGAAGCGACGACGAGCGCCGACTTTCTCCGGCGGCGCAGCTCACGGCGCAGATAGGTGAAGAACATGCGCCGCACGCTAACCGGGCCGCCTGGCAGCACCGTGAGCGTTGTGTGAGAGGACGCCGAGAGTCTCACCGCAACGGACACTGTTCTTCGCCGACGATGGCGTCGTTCGATCATCGGGCGGACCAGAGAAGATGCCCACCAGGCGGAGTTCGGGTCAGGTAGAAGGGTGCGGTCTTCTCGTAGCGAGTGGCGCATGTCCTTCACTGGGAGCCCAGCGTCGATCCGCTACCAAGTGAGAGCCGGCGTGCGGGTTCTGCTCCATAGGCGTAAGAGGGCGTCAAGTCCCGTTCCTGATGATGTGGTGTCGCCCGTTCATTGGTGATGGGGCGGTTCCACATGGGCATCCTGTCGTGTGCATGTTGGGCTCGTGGGCATGCAACGGGTGCCGTACGCAACCGACTTGTCCGACGGTGTCCTCGCCGAGTCCGGCCGCCCGGCAGCGGTCCGGGTCGCACGTCCAGGAGCGAGGGATGTACAGCTTCCGGTCCGCCGCCGCGTGCCCGCGCATCCCGCGTATACGAGGTAGACCACGACCTGGGAGTTCTCGATCCGTCCAGCCGTTCCGGTGTACTGGCGCTGGACCCCGACCGTGTGGGTGCCCTTCTGCACGTCGCCGGTCTCGTCGACAACCAGGACCGCGGCATCGTCGTACAGGTGCTCGACGACGTATTCGCGCACGTCATCACGGACCGCGTCGGCATCCCAGACGGCCCGGCACAGCAGATGCTGCATGCCGTGCGGGCTGCTCTCCCCGGCCCATTCCGCGCTCGTCCAGCAGTTCTTGCGCGGCAGGTCCGATGCGAACCCAGCACCAACCGCCCGGCCCGCAGCCGTGGTTCGGCCCGGGCGAACCGGCCCGCGATCCGGCCCATGGCCACCTCGAACGCCTCCCGCAACGGACGGGATCTATGCTGTGACCTGCGGCCACCGTCTCATCGCTACTCCACACAAGTCACGATGATCAACGGTGGCCGCACCCGTCTCCGCACCGGCCCCGACCAGCAAGATCACGATCTACAGCTGGAGTATTAGTTGTGGTCGCCTCCGCTGCCGCCATGGGGCTGTGCCCCCAGCGGGTTCCAGTCACGGGCGTACTCGGCCAGCTTCCGGAAGAACACCGGAGGCGGGACGACTTTGCCCACATCCCCGATCGGTGACGGCTCCAGCGGAATCAGCAGGTCGGCATGGGGCGAATGCAACCACAGCGCGTTCTGATACATCGCCGGGATCCGAAGCAGCCGCAGTTCGAATCCGGCTTTCGCGAGCTGCGGCAACGCTCGCGCCGCTTTCACCGCCGCCGCGGTGGACGCCACGATCTGCCCCTCGCTGAAGGACGGTGCCCCGACTCCCTCCGGCTGGTCCGGGCCCTCAGGGCTCTCGGCGCTGGCGATCACTTCGCCCCCGGACTCCACCAGGAAGCGCCAGCCGGTCGGACGGGCGCGGTCCAGACCGCTGCCGACCTCGGCGGCGTCGGGGCCCATGACGAACACCTGGTGCGGTGTTGACAGTTCCAGGTCCTCCACGCGGGCCGCGTCCAGTTTCTGCAGGCCGGCCCCGCGACCTCTGGCTACCACGCCGAGCGTCGAGCGCGTCTTGTCTCGCGTCCGTGCCGGCGGGTCAGGCATGTTCAGTGGCATGACGGTCCCCTTAAGGCTCGGTGGTATAGCTGTTGACCCATTCTCCGTTGCCGGAGTACCGCACGCAGAAGTCGGCATAGGCGTAATTCTCGACGCTTCCGCCATTACCCGGGTCGTATATGACGACGCGATCCACTCCGCCGACGGACTGGTAGCCGTAGATGATGACGATATGCCCCGGCCGGAGAGCGCCATTCACCCTCCAGTGCAGATCCACGAGGATCGGCCGGTTCTGTGTCACCTGCGCTCTCACCTCGGCGGCCGTCAACGGGCGATTGAGCACCCGATGCCTGAGGCCCATCAACGCCATGGGTCGGTCCGGCCACGAGCCCTGGTTGCAGACACCGCCACCGCTCCCTGGCATCGCCGGCGCCGGACAGCATTGGGCACCCGCGTTGCCGCGGTCGATGGCCAGTGCGGTGGCCAGCCTGCACTGGGTCCAGTCCGACTGCGGGCGATAGTAGCGCTCGACGCTGACCGAGCACGCGTCCCAGCACCAGTTGGTCCGCTGCTGGTGCTGGCCTTGGAAGCCGACCACCTGTTGGTCGACCTTCGAGAGGAAGAACTTCTCGTAGAGGCCGCCTCCGGTGGTCGTGCCGATCTGGCAGTTGACCGTCCCACCGGGCCCGGCGGCCACTCCGGAACCATCCATGCGCATAAAGGTCTTCGCGAAGGATGTGGATTCGAACGAGAACGATCCGTCCGGCTGCTGGTGCAGCCGGAACTTCTCGTCCGAGCCGCCCCTGGCGTTGAACTGGCAGTTCACGAGCCCGCCGCCCTGATTGGTGGGGGCGGTGAACCCCGGGGCCGTCATGCGCAGGTAGACATTCGGAAATGCCACCGACTCCACGGAATACGACCCGTCGCCCTGGCGCCATAATCTGAACGCCTCGCAGGATCCCACGCTGGGTGAGCAGTTCACCGTCCCACCACCGTTGCCGGTCTGGTTGGTTACTCCGCTGCCGTCCATGCGCAGGTGAATGTTCTCGAAATGTGCCGACCTGATGGTGATCGGCGAATCCCCGAGCGTGGCGAGATCAGCTTCGGTCAGGTTGGTCATCGACGATGCCCTCCTCATAGTCGATCAAGCCACCGACGCCCGGAAAGCGCGTGATGGGTCCGTCATCGTCCTACGGGTGGCGAGATCGTACAAGAGGTGAAAATCCGCCTTACTATGGTAATCAGTGGCTGAAATTCGCAATTCGCTGCACCTGGCTCACTGGTGTGCTAAGGCGTGTATTCGGTTGTGACCAATCTGTGCGATTCGCTGTCGTGGCGGGGCCTGGGCGGGTAGGTCTTGGTGGATGACGCGAGTGCAACTGACGGACGAGGAGTGGGAGTTCATCGGGTCGTACCTGCCGATCGGGGAGTACGGCCCGTATCCCGAGCGGCTGCGGCAGCAGTTCGAAGGGGTGATCTGGCGGTTCAGGACGGGCGGGCGCCCCGCTCCAGTTCCGGCCCCGGAGTCCGTACCGCCGCCTAGTGACGGCGCTGCCTCGTACGCTGCCGCATCCGCGGAAGGCGTCGTGACGCCGGTGCACGCGGGCGCCACCGTTGCCGAGGGGCCGCCGCCCGCACGGAACGCCGAAGCCCCAGGCTGCGCCACGGGGAAGCGGAGCACGGGCGGAGCGAAAGCCGGGCGAACCGCCGAGGCGCCCGCAGCGCGCGCCCCCTCTCCTCGCCCGGGTTCCGGGCCCGCCGCACCCGGCCGTGCCCCGTCCCCGCCGCGGCGAAGGTTCCCGAGGCCGACCTGCGCAAGGCTGGCACGCGTCTTCAGCGCCTGCTGAAATTGACCCGGGACCAGCCCAGGGGCCACTGGAAGATCGAAGGCCTTCTCCGCCACGTCGTGACCGCACCTTCCGCGAGGACCACTCCAAGATCCGCACGGGCCGCCTGCCCCGCATCATGGCCGGACTCCGCAACCTCGCAATCGGCATCCACCGCCAGGACGGACAGGCCGGCATCGCCGCCGCCCTACGCCGTGCCGCCCGCGACTACCGAAGGCCCTGACCGCCCTCTGCCTCACCGGATGAACCCGGACACAAGGTGATCATGCCACGGACCCTGCGCGGTGAGGCGGGGTCCGGCTGTTTGATTGAGTATTGAAGTACCTCTTCTGTTTCTCTGTTCCGGGTAGCTGCTTTCGGTAACCGAGCGGAATTGGCTATTCCGCGGGAAGAATATTTTAGGTTTCCGAAAGGGTTTCCAAGAGGCCTTGCACCCACTCTGGGCTGCGCTGCAAATGCCAGTTGAAGGGATCGAATTGGATCATGCCGTCGGAGGTCGGTCTAACGGAATTACTCACTCCCTCTTGACGGTGCGTTAGCCGCTCTGTGATCGTGTTCGGCATTCCGGCATTCCGGCATCCGGTTCTCGGGGGGAACATGTCGAGCAATACGCGTGCGCGTCTCGCCGCGGAATCCGCCGAACACCTCACATCCGCTCCGGTCGAGCTGCCGGCGCGGTGGTACGACTTCCTGCCGGACCTCCCCGTCCCGCTGCCGCCGGTCCGGGACGAGTCGTCGCCGTCGGCCGCCGACATCGCCCGCCAGGTGCGCCCCAAGGCGCTGCTGGAGCAGGACCGGCCCGCCGAGCGGTGGGTGCCGATCCCCGAGCCGGTCGCCGACCTGCTGCGCCGGATCGGCCGGCCGACGCCGCTGCACCGGGCGCGCTCGCTGGAGTCCGCACTGGGCACCCGGGCCCGGATCTACCTCAAGCGCGAGGACGTCCTGCCGACCGGCAGTTTCAAACTGAACTCGGCGATCGCACAGGCCCACTACGCGGCCGAGGAGGGCCGCACCACGCTGGTCACCGAGACCGGCGCCGGCCAGTGGGGGATGAGCGTCGCCCTCGCCGCCGCGCTGCACGGCCTCGACAGCGAGGTCTTCATGGTCCGCTGCTCGCTCGACCAGAAGCCCTACCGCCGCCACTACATGGAGCTGCTCGGCGCCACCGTCCGCGCCTCGCCGTCGCCGGACACCTCCGTCGGCCGGGAGCTGCTCGCGCGCGTCCCCGACCACCCCGGGAGCCTGGGCACGGCTATCAGCGACGCGATCCGGCACACCCTCGACCTCGGCCCCGCGGCGGCCTACCTGTCCGGCAGCGGCGTGCCGCACGTGTACCTGCACCAGACCCTGCTGGGCCTGGAGGTCCAGGCCCAGCTGGAGGCGCTGGACGAGCCGGTCGGCGTCCCCGGCCGGGGCGACCATCTCATCGCCTGCTCGGGCGGTGGCAGCAACCTGTGCGGGCTCATCGGCCCGTTCCTCGCATCGGTCGGCGACGGGAGCCGCGAACTGCGGCTGCTGGCCGCCGAGTCCACCGCGGCCCCCCGGCTGACGGCGGGCAGCTACCGCTACGGACGCTCCGACCTCGCCGGGCTCACCCCGGAGGTCCTCGGCTACTCCATGGGCCCCGACTTCGTCCCGCCCCCGGTGCACACCGCCGGGCTGCGCAACCATCACAGCTCAGCGGCCGTCAGCCTGCTGCGGCACCACCGGTGGCTCGACGCGGTGGCCGTGGAGGAGCGGAGCGCCCTGGAGGCGGGCCTGCTGGTCCTGCGGACCGAGGGACTGCTGCTCGCGCCGGAGACCACCCACGCGCTGGCCGCCGCCGTCGACGTCGCGGCCCGGGCCGACCAAACCGGCGGCGAACCGGTGATCGTGGTCCTGGCCAGCGGTTCGGGCCTGCTCGACCTGCAGAGCTATCACCAGGTGCTCGCCGGCGGCGCCCGGTGAGCGCGGCGCGGTCGGCGGGCCGCCCCGTGAGCGCGGCGCTGGACGGCCTCCGTCCGGAGCCCGGCGTGCACTGCGAGACGACGATGCTCGGCACGATGCTGCGGCACGCCGGCGCCGAACTCTCCGAGGCCATGCTCCTCGGCCTGGGGGAGGGGATCGACGCCCAGTACTTCCCGCCCCTGCCGGGCGTCCCCGCGCCCCCGATGCTGACCGGGCGGACCGGCCCCGGGCTGATCGCCGAGCGGGCCTGCGCCGCCTTGGGCCTCGGCCTGACGAGCCTGCGCGAGGCCGACGACGCGGCCGCCCAGGCGCGGGCGGTCGAGGCGCTGCGGGCGGGCCGGGTCGTCGGGGTAACCGTCGACATCTTCCACCTCGACTACTTCGCCTCCCGCAACCACTTCTCCGCCCACTGCGTCGCCCTGCACGCGCTCGACGACACCACCGCGTACGTCGTCGACACCGCCCAGCAGGGCGGCGCGGTGGAGCTGCCGCGGGAGTCGCTGGCCAGGGCGCGCGCCTCCGCCGTGGGCTTCATGCCGTCGCCGCGGCAGCACTGGCACCTGGAGGCCGGCCCGGGCGCGCTGAGGGTCGGCGCGGCGGACCTCGTCCCGCTGCTCTGGCCCGCCGTCCAGGGCGCCGCCGCCCGCTTCCTGGACCCCGGGCGCGGCGCGGACCGGGGGATCGCGGCCCTGCGCCGGGCCGCCGAGGAGCTGCCCGGCTGGGGGCGGCCGCCGCGCGACGCGCAGACCTACCCGGAGGTGGCGCGGTTCTGGCGGTACGCGGGGACGGGCGGCACCAACTTCCGCGGTCTGTACGCCGCGTTCCTCGGCGAGGCGCGGGACCTCACCGGCGACCCGGACCTGCCGGCCGCCGTCTCCGCGTTCGAGGCCGTCGTGGCGTCGTGGACGGAGCTCGTCGACCACCTCGCCGCGCACACCGGGGCGCCGGACCGCGTCACGCACCTGGAGGAGGCCGCCGCCCGGCTGCACGCCGTCGCCGACCAGGAGGAGGCCGTCCTCGGCCGGCTCTTGGAGCTCGCCCGCGACCGCGTCCGGGTCCGGTGAGCGCGATGGGCGGGGGACACGCCACCACGGTGCGGACGGTGTGCCGGATGTGCCACGGCGGCTGCGGCGCGCTCGTCGAGCTGACCGACGGGGTGCCCACGGCGATCGCCGGCGACCCCGGAAACCCCACCAGCGAGGGCTACTTCTGCGTCAAGGGCAAGGCCTCCCTGGACCTCGTCACCAGCCCCGACCGGCTGCGCACCCCGCTGATCCGCACCGGGCCGCGCGGCAGCGGCTCCTTCCGGGCGGCCGGCTGGGACGAGGCGCTCGACCTGGTGGCCCGGCGGCTGCGCGAGGGCGCGGACGCCCACGGCCCGGAGTCCGTGGTCCTCGCCCAGGGCACCGACCGCAACTACCAGGAGTGGGTCTTCCGGCTCGCCAACGCGCTCGGCACGCCGAATGTGGTCGGGCCTGCCCACGTCTGCTTCTACCCGCGAGTCATGGCCTCGATCCTCACCTACGGCGGCTTCACCTTCTGCGACTACGCGGGGGACCCGGAGGTGGCCGTGCTCTGGGGCAGCAACAAACTCAACACCCACTCCGACGGGGTGATCGGCGTCGGCCTGATGCGCGCCCTGGAGCGCGGCACCCGCCTGGTGGTGATCGACCCCCGGCGCACCCGCACCGCCCGCCGCGCCGAGCTGCACCTCCAGCCGCGGCCGGGCACCGACGCGGCGCTCGCGCTCGGCCTGCTCAACGTGGTGCTCGGACAGGGCTGGTACGACGCCGGGTTCGTCGAACGGCACACCTCCGGCTTCGAGGAGCTCCGGGCGCACGTCCGCGACTGGGGCCCGGCGACGGTCGCCGCGATCACCGGCGTCCCGGCCGAGGACGTCGTGGCCGCCGCCCGGATGTACGCGACTGCCGCCCGCGCCTGCGTCGAGGCCGGGACCGGGCTCTCGCAGTCCGACAACGCCTTCGACACCCACCGGGCGATCGCCCTGCTCACCGCCGTGACCGGGAACCTCGACGCGCCCGGCGGGGACCTCGTGTGGGAGCCGATGCCGATAGAGGGCCGACGCGGCTTCCCCCGCACCGACCTGCTCCCTGCGGAGCAGGCGGCCAAGCGGATCGGCGGCGCCGCGTACAAGGTGCTCTCCATGACTGGCTGGGTCGCCCCGGCCGACCTCCAGGAGGCGATCCTGCACGAGCGCCCCTACCGGGTCAGCTCGCTCCTGGTCTTCGGGTCAAACCCGCTCGTCTCGCACGAGAACGCGCCCGCGACCCGGCAGGCTCTGGAGAAGCTGGACTTCTACGCCGTCGCGGACATGTTCATGACGCCGTCGGCCCGCCTCGCCGACGTCGTGCTCCCGGCCTCCTCCTGGCTGGAGCGGGACCAGATCGTGGAGTTCAACGCCTACCTCGCGGCCCGGCAGCGGGTGACGTCCGTCGGGGACGCCCGGTCCGACGAGGAGATGATCATCGAGTTGGCCGGGCGGCTCGGCGTCGGGCGCCACTTCGCCCCGAGCGTCGAGGACGCCCTCGACGCCAAGCTGAGCGGCATCGGCCTGACCTGGAAGGAGTTCAAGGAGGTCGGCCACATCCCCAACGCCCGCCGCTACCGCAAGTACGCCGAGAACGGCTTCCGCACCCGCTCGGGCCGGGTCGAACTGGCCCACCGGGGCCTCGCGGCGATGGGGTACGACCCCCTGCCGGCGTTCCGCCCGCCGCCCGTCACTACCGATGCCATGCCGTACGTGATGACCAGCGCGCACAACCTCCAGTTCTTCAACACCGAGTTCCGGCAGCTCCCCACCACCGGCCGCCGCTACCGCGAACCGCGCGTCACGCTCCACCCGCGGGCCGCGCTCCGCCTGGAGATCGCCGACGGGGACCGGGTGGAAATCCACCGGGGCTCGGGCCGGCCCGGAGTGGTGATGCGGGCCGTGGTCTCCGACACGGTCGCCCCCGACGTGGTCGTCGCGGACGCCGGCTGGTGGTACCCGGGCGAGGAGGACGTCGGCCGGGCCACCCGGTCCTCGGTCAACCTGCTCACCGACGGCGAGCGCCGCGACCCCT
Source organism: Streptomyces sp. NPDC097107 (assembly GCF_044762405.1). Classification (NCBI taxonomy): domain Bacteria; kingdom Bacillati; phylum Actinomycetota; class Actinomycetes; order Kitasatosporales; family Streptomycetaceae; genus Streptomyces; species Streptomyces sp. NPDC097107. Next base: position 449,747 of record NZ_JBIWEF010000005.1, read on the forward strand.
ACATGGGCAGCTCGATGCTCCGCGGCCTGCCCGTCGGCCTGCGCCGGGTCGTGGACGGGGCCGGCGACGACACGGAAGGGGGTGCCCGTGGCGCGCATCCGCGGCACTAACCGGGTCCACGAGACCGAGGACGGCCTCCAGGGGCCCGAACTGGCCGGCAAGTACGACGAGATGCAGCGGCACATCCGCGACCGCGGCTGGCTGCAGGAGAAGGTCGACAGCGTCCTGGCCGCCGGCATCCGCTCCGGCCCGGTCCTGGAGGCCGGCTGCGGACCCGGCTACCTGGGCCTGGAGTGGCTCGACCAGACCTCCGGCGAACGCTCCCTGACTGGCGTCGACATTTCCCCGGCCATGCTCGACCGGGCCCGGACCAACGCCGAAGCCTACGGGGTGGGCCCCTGCACCGCCTACACCGCGGCGGACATCCTGGAACTCCCCTTCCCGGACGCGTCGTTCGACCACGCCTTCAGCTCCGCCTCCCTGCACGAGTGGGCCGACCCGGTGCGGGCCCTGCGCGAGATCCACCGAGTGGTGCGCCCCGGCGGCGCGTTCTGCGTCTCGGACCTGCGCCGGGACATGGACCGCACAACGATCCAGTTCATGAAGGCCAACATCGCCGTCGACATGCGGCCCGGGTTCCTGACCTCGGTCCGGTCCGCGTACACGGTCCCCGAGGCGGCCGATCTGCTCCGGGACGCCGGCATCCGCGCCGACAGCGTGACGGCGGTGCAGATGGGACTGGTGATCGCGGGACGCAAAGAGAAGGAGAAGCTGTCATGACCACAGTCACCGGCCACCCCCTGGCCCACCGCTCCGCGGCGGGCACGTTCCCCAGGCTCTGCGACTTCCCCGCAGTCTGGGACGAGTTGCTCGCCGAGTCCGCCGCCTGGACCCGCGTCGACGTCCCCGGCTACCTGCGCACCTGGTGCGGCGAGGCGCCCGCGGACGTCACCGCCCGGTTCACCGGCGTCAACCACATCGGCGTCTACCTCGGCGACTACACCACCGACGACCAGGTGTTCGCCTGGCACGCCCACCTGGAGCACCTGCGGCGCGGGGGCGGGCTCGCGGCGGTCGAGATGGGCCCGTCGTACATCTCCCCCCGCCAGTACGGGACGCCGGGCTGGTGGCTGTCGGTCACCCTGAACGACGGCCGGGTCATCGAGACCTTCACCTGCCGGCACTACGGCGACTGGACCGCCCGGCCGGCCGACGAGCGCCGGCGGCTCATGTCGCACGTCGCCCTGGAGGTGCCCGCCGCCGACGACGTCCGCGAGGTCCTCGACCGCCTCGAACGCGACCTCGCCCACGTCGAGGCCATCGCCTACACCGAGGCCGACGAGGTCGGCCACACCTACGGCCACCTGCGCAACAACACCGCGCGCTCGGTCCTGGAGGTCGTCCACGACGCGGGGAAGAAGAAGCCGGCCGGCGGCAACGGGCGGGCGGAGGAGGTCCGATGACGAACTGGCTGTCCGGTGAGCACTGCGAGTCGAGCACCCTGGTCAACATGCTGCGCCCGCGCGGCATCGACGTCAGCGAACCCATGGTCTTCGGCCTCGGCCGCGGCCTGTCGTTCCTCTACTGGCACTCCAAGCAGATGCCGGCCCCGTTCCTCGGCGGGCGGGTCAAGCCCGACCACCTGATGCGCAACGCCACCCGCGCGCTCGGCGTCGAGCTGCGGGAGAGCGAGACCACCTCGCAGGCCAAGGCCGAGCGGGAGCTCCTCGCCGACCTGGACGCCGGCGAGGTCGTCGGCCTCAAGCTCGACCGCTTCCACCTCGACTACGCCGAGGACAGCTACCACTTCGCTGCCCACTACCTGGCGTGCGTCGGCCACGAGGACGGGACGTACACCGTCGTCGAGACGCAGGGCCTCGGTGTCCGGACCACGAGCCTGGAGAGCGTCGCCCGGGCCAGGGCGGCCAAGGGGCCGATGAGCTCCCGCAGCCTCGCGTTCCGCCTCGGCCGCTCCGGGTATGACCCGGCCCGTCTGCCCGACGCCTGCCGGGAGGCGGTGACCGAGACCGCCCGGGCCTTCCTCGAACCGCCGATCACCAACATGGGGTACAAGGGCTTCGAGAAGGCCTCCAAAGCCGTGCGCGGCTGGTGCGACACCCTCGACGACCCGGCCGCCGCGTTCAGCTTTCTCTCTCACAGCATCGAGGACGGCGGTACCGGCGGCGGCTTCTTCCGCACCCTGTGGGCGGACTTCCTCGACGAGGCGGCGGGACTGACCGGCGAGGCGTCCTGGCGGGAGGCCGCCGCCACCTACCGCGGGCTGTCCGCCCGCTGGACCAGGATCGCCGAACTCCTGGCCGACGAGACCGACCCCGCCGTCCTACGCAAGGCCGCCGACGACGTCGCCGGCGTCCTGGCCGAACTCGGCCCGGCCGAACGCGACGTGATGGAGAAGCTGGCGGGTACCCCGTGACGACGACGTCCGTTGACCGCCCGGCGACCCGCACCGACCGCCTCCACGAGGCGCTCACCGCCCGCCGCGGCCTCGCCCGCCGGGTCGCCCGGGTCGCCGCCCTGGACCGCACCGGCCTCGACGCCTGGGCGGCGTACGCCCTCACCCGGACCGTCGCCCACGCCCACCGCAACTCGCCCTTCTACGCCGACCGGATCCCCGCCTCCCTGGTCGAGGCCCTGGCCACCGACCCCGGTGCCCTGCGCGCCGTGCCCTTCACCACCCGCGGCGACCTCGCGGCCGCCTACCCGCTCGGGCTGCTCGCCGTCCCGCTGCGGGACGTGACCCGGTTCGACGAGAGCTCCGGGACGGGCGACGGCAGCTCGATCGCGGCCTTCTTCTCCGCCGAGGACTGGGTCGAGAACAACCTGACCGTCGCCCGGCTGCTGTCCGCCGTGCTCGGCCCGGACGACGTCGTCGCCGTCGCCGTCCCCTACGAACTGGCGGGCGTCGGCCAGGACCTCGACCGGGCGCTCGAACTGCTCGGCTGCACGATCGTGCCGCTCGGGGCGGCGTCGCCCGACTGCCCCCCGGAGCGCATGGTCGGCGCCCTCGCCCGCTCCGGCGCGACCGCGCTGATCTGCTCCGGAACCCGCGCCCTGCTGCTCGGCGAGACCGCCCGGCGCGGCGGCCTCGACCCCGCCCGCGACCTGCGCGTCCGGCACGTCCTCACCGCCGGGGAGGGCGCTTCGCCGGCCAAGAAGGCACTGCTCGCCCGGCAGTGGGACGCCGCGGTCCACTCGATGTTCGGGATGACCGAGACCAACACGCTCGCTATGTTCTGCGCCCGGCAGGACCTCCACCTCGTCGAGACCAGGACCTGGTTCGAGATCGTCGATCCCGCCACCGGGGAGCCGCTCCCCGACGGCTCCAGCGGCGAACTCGCCGTCACCACGCTCGCGTCGCGCGCCATGCCCCTCGTCCGCTACCGCACCGGGGACACCTGCCTGATCGAGGCCGAGCCGTGCCCCTGCGGCTCCCCGCTGCGCCGGCTGCGCCACCGCGGCCGGCTGGGGGACCGGATCGCCGTCGGCCACGGATCCGCCTCCCAGCTGGAGATCGAGGACGTCGTGCTCGGCGCCCTCACCCGCCCGCCCTACTACTTCGCCTTCGACGTCGAGGACACCGCGCTGCACGTCGCGCTGCCGCCCGACAGCGCCGCCGACGACCGGGTCCGTGACGCGATCGCCGAGGGGGCGCGGCGGCGGTTCGGGGCCGGCACCCGGTTCGGGGTTCTCGACGTACCCGCCTTCGAGCACGCGCTGCGCACCTCCGCCAAACCGACCATGCGCACCTTCCTGCGCGCCCCGCAGGAGCGGACGACATGACCGAGGCCCCGCTCCCCAGCCGGCTGCCGCTCGAGGGCCGCTTCCACATCGACGACACCTGCATCGACTGCCAGCTCTGCCGCGACCTCGCCCCCGACAACTTCGACAGCGACCCGGACACGGAGATGCACGTCGTCCACAAGCAGCCCGAGGACGCCGACGAGCTCGACCGGGTCCTCGACGCCTACGAGTCGTGTCCCAGCAACTCCATCCAGTACCTGCGCCTCCCGACCGAGGAGTGACCGCGATGACCACGCAGGAGACTCGCGCGTGCCCGGTGACCGCCCTCGGGACGGGCACCGCGGCACCGGTCGGCTGCCCCGAGACCGGGCTGCCCCGCAATGCGCTCGGCGCGATCGCGCCCAGCTACGACCACCTCCACCGGATCGACCTGGTCCAGGCGGCGCGGGAGAAGTACCCCGTCCCGCCGGGCTCCTACCCGTCCACCGTCCGCGCGGTGCTGCAGGCCGCCGAGGTGAGCCTGCTCAACCTGGCCCGGCTCACCGGCCGGGCCAGGGAGGCAATCGAGGCCGGGGACACCGCCACCGCCGCCCGCTTCGTGCAGTGGACCGCCGGCTTCCACCGGCTCCTGCGGGGTCTGGGCAAGGCCTGCCAGGAGGTGCAGAGCCTCTCCGGCAGCACCGCCCGTCCCGGCGTGCGGCTGGTGGACATCGCCGGGACGGCCGGCTGCGAGGCCTACGCCGACGAGCTGCGCGCCTTCGACGACGAGGTCCGCTGCTCGCTCCTCGTCAGCGACCCGCAGACCGTGCGGGCCACGATCGCGACCAAGGGCATCGACGACGAGCTGTACCGGCTGCTGCACGGCATCCGGCTCAGCAGCCACGACGCCACCAAGTGGGAGAGCGACCTGTCGGGCGTGCCGCTGCCGCTCGACGGCGACCTGAACGACGTCCTGTGCACGGGACTGCTTGCGGACGCGGTCGCCGCCACCGAGCTCGACCCGGGCACCCTGCACGGCGAGTTCGTGGCCCTGCACCAGATCCCGGAGATCCTGACCGCTGAGTCCAACGACCACCTGGAGCTCGCGGTCCGGGCCCTGCGCGCGGGCGAACTGAGCCGCGCGACCGCGCACCTGGCGGTCTGCACCTCCGTCCTCGGCCCGATGGTCGACGCCCAGCGGGTGATGGCGGAGCTGCTCGCCACCGGCGAGTACCACGGCTTCCGGGAGAACCTGGGCCCGGCCAGCGGCACCCACTCGCTCGCCATCAAGCAGCACATGTTCCGCGACCTGTTCAAGCACTTCTGGAACGACCTTGCCCGGTGGCTGGGCGCCGACGGCACCCTGGAGGCCGCCACCGAAGCCATCGACGCCGACCGGCACGCCGACCCCGCCTCCTGGCTGCGGCACCAGCTGCTGCACCACGCGTTCCGGCTGCACCACAGCTACCAGGAGTGGCGCCACGAGCACCTGCACATGCCGCGCAACTGCCTGGGCAGCGGCGGCACCAAGTCGATGATCGGAGTCTCGGACGGTCCTGCGGCCGTCTACAAGATGCGGGACGCCGCCAACGCCCAGCAGTCGCTGCACGCGGTGCACCGGGCCCGGGGCGTCAAGCTCACCAGCCTCGTCGACGGTTCGCCGCTCACCGCCCTGATCACCGACCCCGCCTCCGTCGACGCCGAGCTGATGCGCGTCGTCGGCGAGGCGACCCGGGAGTTCTTCCCCGAGGTCCAGGAGCAGGGCTACCAGCCGTTCGCCTCGGGCGCCCCCGAGCGCACGCCGTAGGAAGGCCGGGAATGCCGACACCAGAATTCGAGACCGCCGCGCCCGCCGCTCCCTGGGGCGGCCCGGGCCGGCCGGCCCGGGGGGCCCACGACGGCGCCTCGTTCGTCGCCGGGCTGGCCGACGACCGCGAGGTTTGGGTCGAGGGCGAGCGGGTCGACGTCACCGACCACCCCGACCTCCGGCCGATGCTGCGCACCCTCGCCGGCCTCTACGACCGCCAGCGCTCCCCCGAGCTGACGCACGAGATGACCTACCGGCCCGAGCCCGGCGGGAACGCGGTCAGCCTCTCCTACCTGGCGCCGGAGACCCCCGAGGACCTGGACCGCAAGTGGCTCAACTCCCGGCACTGGGCGGAGGGTTCACACGGTCAGATCAGCCGGGTGCCGGACTTCATGGCCAACGTCGTGGTCGGCCTGTACGACTTCCGGCACGCCCTCGCCGAGGTCGACCCGGTGTTCGCGGAGAACGCCGAGCGGTACTACCGGCACTGCCGCGAGAACGATCTGGTGCTCACCCACGGCCTCGGCGACCCGCAGGTCGACCGCTCGGTCACCCCCACCCAGCGGCCCGAACTCGGCCTGCGGGTCGTGCACCGCGACGACAGCGGCATCGTCGTGCGCGGGGCCAAGCAGATCGCCACCCTCGCCCCGTACGCGCACGACGTCCTCGTCTACCTCTCGCCCGCCAACTACCTGCGCGAGGACCCGGCGTACGTGTGCTGGTTCGGCGCCCGGCTCGACAGCCCGGGGCTGCGGATCCTGTGCCGCCGCTCGTACCACGGGCAGCCCCACACCCTGGGCTCCCGGTTCGACGAGCAGGACGCCATGCTCGTCTTCGACGACGTGTTCGTCCCCCGCGACCGGATCTTCCTGCTCGACGACGCCGCCACCGCGGTCAAGGGCTTCCACGCGCTCAACCGCTGGTCCCTGTACACCGGCCAGATCCGCCTCCACCACCGGCTGCGGGTGCTCCTCGGCACGGCCTCGCTGCTCGCGAAGTCGATCGGTGTGGAGAGGTTCCGCGAGGTGGGCTCGCTCCTGGGCGAACTGGCCTCCTACGTCTCGGTGGTCGAGCTCTCGCTCCGGTCGATCGGCCGGGACGCCACCCGTACCAAGAGCGGCCTGCTCGCGCCGGGGCCGACCGCGCCGCTCGACGCGATCGCCGGCCTGTTCTCCGAGCGGGCCTCGGCGATCGTCCGGCAGATCGGCGCCTCCGGACTGATCATGCAGCCCACCGAGGGCGACCTGGGCGCACCCGAGATCCGCGCCGCGCTCGACAGCTACATGGGCGGCCGGGACACCTCCGTCGAGGACAAGTCACGGATGTTCCGGCTCGCCGGCGACCTGGTCGTCGACCGCTTCGGCATGCGGCAGGAGCTGTACGAGGCGTGGAACCGCGGCGACCCCGCCCGGGTCCGCACGGCGCTGTGGAACACCTTCGCCGACCTCCCGGGCTGCGAGACCGCCGCCCGCACCCTGGCCGACCTGTTGGAGCACCCGTGACCGACGACCGCCCCGTGCGCCACGACAGCATCGTCCTGGAGGGCGTCACCACCCACAACCTCAAGTCCGTCGACGTGGCCCTGCCCAAGGGCAGGTTCGTCGTCGCGGCCGGGGTCTCCGGATCGGGGAAGTCCTCTCTGATCATCGACACGCTGTTCGAGCACGCCAAGTCGATCTACCTCGGCGCGCTCTCCGCGAAGTCCCTCGACCTCGGCGACGGCGACTACCAGTTCGACCGCATCTCCGGCATCCAGCCTCCCGTGGCCCTGCGCCAGCGCGACGGCGGCTACAGCAACCCGCGCTCGACCGTCGGCACCCTGACCGGGATCGACGGGCTCTACCGCATGCTGTTCGGCGCCGGCTCGCGCCCGGTGTGCCCGGCCTGCTTCGGCCCGACCGGCGCCGACCTGCTCTGCCCCGACTGCGGCGTCTACGCCGAACCGCACACCGCGCAGCACTTCAGCCCGAACCGCAGCGAGGGCAGGTGCCTGCACTGCGACGGCGTCGGCGAGCTGGTCGGCTTCTCGCTCGACCGGGTCGTCCCCGACCCGTCGCGGACGCTGCGGCAGATCTGGGACGGCGCCGACCCGGGCACCTTCGCCGTCCCCAACTGCCGCAAGGTGTTCGAGGCCATGGCCGAGGACACCGGCATCCCGCTCGACCGGCCGTTCTCCCGGCTCACCGACGAGCAGCGGGAGCGGGTCCTGCACGGCAGCGACACCGTCTACTCCGTCAAGCTGTCCAAGGTCACCAACGACTTCCGCTTCGAGGGCATCCTCGGCTTCCTGGAGCGCGCCTACCGCAACGCCAGCAGCCCCGCCCGGCGCGAGGCGTTCACCCACTACCTGGTCAGGGACGCCTGCCCGGTCTGCGACGGCGGCCGACTGCGGCCGGAGTCGCTGCGCGCCACCGTCGACGGGCGGACCTTCCCGGAGTTCCAGCGCGACGAGCTCACCGCGTCCGTCGAGCGGTTGCGGGACGCGCTCGCCGGGGGCCGGCTGCCGGGCCGGGTCCGCGAGCTGGCCCGGGAGATCGTCAAGCGGTGCGACGACATCGCGCAGGTCGGCCTCGGCCACCTCCAGCTGCGCCGGACCGTCGTCACCCTCTCCGGCGGCGAGCTGCAGCGGCTGCTGCTCGCCCAGCACCTGGCGAGCGACCTCACCGGCGTCTGCTACGTCCTGGACGAGCCCACCGCCGGCCTGCACGAGGCCGAGACCGACGACATCCTCGCCTCGCTGCGCCGGCTGCGGGACCTGGGCAACACCGTCATCGCCATCGAGCACGACGAGTCCGTGATCGCCGCCGCGGACTGGGTCGTCGAGCTCGGCCCCGGCGCCGGCTCCCGCGGCGGCGAGGTCGTCTTCGAGGGCCCGGTCGCCGAGCTCCTCGAGCACCCCGACTCCCCGACGGCGAAGGCCCTGCACTCCCCGCCGACCGCCCGCGAGGCGGCCCGTGGTGGCGACGGCGAGTGGCTGGAGGTGCGCTCCCTGTCCCGCAACAACGTCGAGGAGCAGGCCGTACGGTTGCCGCTGCGCGGTCTGACCTGCGTCACCGGGGTGTCCGGGGCGGGCAAGAGCTCGCTGGTCGCCGCCCTGCACGAGAAGGTCAGGGCGGCGCTGCGGGACCACGGGGCGGCCGGCGACATCGAGGGGATCAAGCACCTCGACGACGTGACCTACGTCGAGAAGCGCCCCATCGGCCGGTCCAGCCGCTCCACCCTGGCGACCTACATCGGTATCGGCGACCACATCCGGGACGCCTTCGCGGGCAGCCCCGACGCGATCGAACGGAACCTCGGCCGCACCGAGTTCAGCACCAACGTGGCCGGCGGCCGCTGCGAGGCATGCAAGGGCCTGGGGCTCGCGGAGGTCGACACCACGCTCTTCCGCAGCGAGCACGTGGTGTGCGCGGAGTGCGACGGGCGGCGGTTCCAGGGGCACGTCCTGGAGGTGCGGCTCGACGGCCGGAACATCCACGACGTCCTGTCGACGACCGTCGAGGACGCCCTGCCGTGGTTCGCGCGGCTCGGCTACACCAAGGTGGTCAAGGCGCTCCGGGTCCTCGACGAGTTCGGCCTCGGCTACCTGCCGCTCGGCTCCTCCACCACCACCCTGTCCGGCGGCGAGGCCCAGCGCCTCAACCTCGCCGGCGAGCTGAACAAGTCGCGGCGCGGCGGCACCCTGTTCGTCTTCGACGAGCCGACCCGGGGGCTGCACCCGGCCGACACCCGACACCTGCTCGCCCTCTTCGACCGGCTCGTCTCCTCCGGCAACACCGTCGTCGCCATCGAGCACAACCTGCGCGTCGTGGCCGTCGCCGACTGGGTCGTCGACGTCGGCCCCGGGGCCGGGCGGGCCGGCGGTGAGGTCGTGCACTGCGGGACCCCGCAGGACCTGCTCGACTGCGAGGCGTCGACGACCGCCCGCTACCTGCGGCGGACCCTGGCCGGTCCCACCGCGGCCACCGTCCGGGACGCCGCCCCCGGCGCGGGCCCGCGCCGGGCCGCCCCCGCGGCAGGGGCGGACGCGGCCCTCCCGGCGACGGACGTGCTGCCGCACTCGGTCGCCGTCGTGACCGGCTGCGCGGGGGACACCGCCGAGGGACCGGCGGTGCCGCGCGGCCTGACCGTCGCCTCGCTCACCGCCGTCTCCCAGGACCCGGGTCTCGTCGCGTTCCTGGTGAAGGCGACCAGCTCCAGCTGGACAGGGATCGCCCCCCGCGCGCACTTCCTCGTCAACATCCTCAGCGACGAACAGGCCGATCTCGCCCGGGTCTTCGCCCGCACCCGGCCCGACCTCCGCTTCGACGACGTGGCCTGGGCGGCCACCGCCGAGGGCTGCCCCCGCATCGAGGGCGCCTTCGGGTTCGTCGAGTGCCGGACGGCGGCGAGCTACCGGATGAACGACCACCTGCTCGTCCTCGGCGAGGTGCTGCACACCGAGACCGACCCCGACCGCAGGCCGCTGCTCCGCGACGGCCTGGGCGGATCCGGCGACTACGGCTGGGCGCAGGCCGGGACGGGGGCGGGCGCATGACCTCCGCCACCGACCGTTTCGAGGCCTACTTCGACCAATGGCTGCGCGTCCTGCAGAACGGCTCGCCCCCCGGTGCCGGCCCCGGGTCCGCCGCGCCGGTGCGCTACGCCGAGTGGGAGGGCCCCGACGGGACCACCTACCCGGTCCGCGCCCCGCGCCTGGAGTGGACGGAGCACCAGATCGACACCGCCGCGGCGCTCGCCGACGTCGTCACCCCCGACGACGTGGTGGTCGTCGCCGCCCCCTACGAGCTGTCCCTGGCGGGCGCGGCCGTTGAGCGGGCCGTGGAACTGCTCGGCGCCGCGATCGTCAGCGTCGGGACCAGCAACACGATCTGCCCGGTGCCGCGGCTGCTCGACCTGGTCCACCGGTACCGGGTGACGGTCCTGGTGGGCCCGCCGCAGCTGGCCGCCGAACTCGCCGCGCTCGACGAGGCGGCGGGCCGCCGCCCCGCCGTGTCGAGCGTCACCACCCTGGTCGCGACCCGGCCGGCCGCCCCCGAGCGGCTGCGCCGGATCGCCGCCGCCTGGGGTGCCACGGCGACCGGCCTCTTCGGCACGCCCTCCCGGCCCGCCGCGGCCGCGCCCTGCCGCCACGGCGGCCTCCACCTGGCCGCCGACCGGTTCCGGGCGCGGCTGCGCGATCCGGCGCCGGGCCGGCTCGGCGCCGGCGGCACCCGTGGCGAGCTCGTCCTGGAGCCGCTGCGGCCCGGCGGGTTCGCGCCGGAGGAGACGACCGGGGAACTGGTCGAACTGCCCGCCGCCCCCTGTGCCTGCGGCTCCACCCGGCCGCTCGCCGTCCCGCTGGGCCGGGTCGCCGACACCGTCCTCTCCGCGGCGGGACCCGTCACCCAGGTGGACGTCGAGGAACTCCTGTTCACGTCCCCCCACCCCCGCGGGCGCGTCACCGCCCGGGCCGAGGACGGACGGCTGCTGGTCGCGTGCGACCTGGGCGCGCGGGGCGAACGGCACCTGGGGGCCCTCCGGCGGCTGGTCGGCGAGCGGTTCGGCCCGGCGGTCGAACTCCGGCCGCCCGCCCACGCACCCGAGCGCACCACCGGACCCGAGCGGGATCCGGCCGAAGGCGACACCCGTACGAGGAGCAGCTGATGAAGGTAGCGGTCGTGCAGACGCGCTGGGCCGACGACCCGGCCGACGGGCTGAGGAACGCCCAGCTCGCCGTCGAGGAGGCCACCGGGAGCGGTGACCCCGACGTCATCTGCTTCCCCGAGTTCTTCCTCGGCCCGCCCTGGTACATGCCGGGCCAGCAGCACCTGAAGGGCCGCACCGACACCCGGATCCCCGGGCCGGTCGTGGAGACCTTCCAGAAGCTGGCCCAGAGCACCCGCACCAACATCGTGCTCGGCTCGGTCGTCGAGGAGCTCGACGACGGCAAGTACAGCAACACCTCGCTGTTCCTGGACCGGAACGGCTCGATCACCGGCCGGGCCGCCAAGGCCCACGTCTTCGGCAACGAGATGGTCGTCTGCCGCCCCGCCGACGCGCTCGGCGTCGTCGAGACCGACTTCGGGCGGATCGGCCTCGCCGTCTGCTCCGACTTCTGGGTGCCGGAGTCAATCCGCGTCATGGCGCTCGCCGGGGTGCACACCGTCTTCGTCCCGGGCGGCACCCTGCGCCAGAACCAGGCGCTGATGGTCAACGCGCTGCGCACGACGGCGTACCTCAACCACGTCAACGTCGTGTACGCCAGCTCCGTCGGGCTCGTCGAGGGCATGCGCGGCGACCGGGTGGTGCAGATCCACTTCGCCGGCACCAGTCTCGTGGTGACCCCCGAGGGGGTGACGGCCCAGGCCGGCAGCGCGCGGCCGCAGATCCTGCACGCAGCCCTCGAACCGCCCGAGCCGCACGGCGACGGCGGGCACTGGCGGTCGCTGCGCCGCCCGGAGGCCTACACCCCGCTGCTCGGCCCGTACGTCGGCATGAGCCGGGACCTCGCGGCGGAGCTGCGCACCAGCCTGGCCGAGTCCGGTGGCGGGACGGCCGCGCCCACGACGAACCCGCAGGAGGCGCGCGCATGAGCCAGGTCTTCGTCGCCCAGTACCGCCACCGCGCCGACGCCCGCGCCACCCTGGACGCGCTGACCGCGCTCCTCGACGCCGGCGTCACCCCGCGGGCCGACTTCCTGGTGCTCCCCGAGAACACCCTCGCCCTGCCGGACGCGGGCCCGCTGCCCACCGCGCTGCGGGAGGAGGCGCTGACGTACCTGGCCCGGATCGCCCGCCGCAACGACGCCCACGTCCTCACCGGCTCCTGGGCGGAGGAGAACCCCGACGGCTCCGGCGTCGAGCAGGTCGCGTACCTGCTCGACCCCGAGGGCGGGATCCGGCTCACCGTCCGGCGGGCGTTGGACGCGCGGGGCCGCACGGCCACCGGCGACGACTTCCCCGTCGTGGACACCGAGCACGGGCGGGTCGGGGTGCTGCTCGGACCCGACTTCTGGCTGGTCGAGCCGCCCCGCATCCAGTGCCTGGCCGGCGCCGAGTTGCTGCTCGTGGCCTCCTCGACCAGCGGCGGCACCACCGACAGCCAGCACGCCGCCGTCTGGGGCGTCGCCACCCTCGACACCGTGGGCGTCGCCCTGGCCGCCGGACTCGGCGCCCCCTCGGCGGGCGGCTCGGGCATCGCCGTGCCCGACGGCTTCCTCGCCTGGGCCGGCACCCGGGAGGCCGTCGTCAGCGCCGCCTGGGACCCGGACCACATCCGGCACCTGCGCAAGCCGGACCTGCGCTTCCAGGAGACCCTCTGGTTCGGCCTGTGGGCCCGGCGCCCCGAGCTGTACGCGAGCCTCACCGGCGGCCCGGCCGCGGTGTCCGCCGACGGGACGGGGGGCTGAGATGCGCCCCACCGGGCTCCCCGCCGCCGCGGTGCGCGACGAGATCGCCGCGGCCCTCGCCGAGGACGTGCCCTGGCCCCGGGTGCTCAACTCCATCTGCACCGCCCCGCACCCGGTCGCCGTCGAGGCCGCCCACGCCGCCGCGCACACCAACCTCGGCGACGTGCGGATCTTCCGCGGCACCAAGCGGATCGAGCGCGCCGCGGTGGCGCTGCTGCTCGGCCTGCTCGGCCGCCCGCAGGGCGCCGGCAGCCTCGTCTCCGGCGGCACCGAGGCCAACCTGCTCGCCGTGCTCGCCGCCCGCCGGGACGCCGCGACCGCCGGCCGGCTGACCGAGCACCCCGAGGTCGTCGTGGGCAGCACCGTGCACTTCTCCTTCGACAAGATCTTCGCGGCGCTGGGCATCACCCCCGTCCGGGTCCCCGTCGACGACGGCCTGCGACTCGCGCCCGTGTCGGTGGAGAAGGCGCTGACCGCGGACACGATCGCGGTCGTCGCCACCGCCGGGAGCAGCGAACTCGGCGTCGTCGACAAGGTCGACGAGATCGCCGCCGTCGTGGAACCGCACGGCGTGTGGCTGCACGTCGACGCGGCGACCGGCGGGTTCGTCATCCCCTTCGCCCGCGACATCGGCCTGCCGCTGCCGCGGTTCGACCTGGGCGTGGACGGCGTCCGCTCGGTCACGATCGACCCGCACAAGTACGGGCTCGCCACCGTGCCCGCGGGGGCGGTCCTCTTCCGCGACGAGGAGGTCCACCAGGCCGACTCCTTCTTCCACGGCACCCCCGCCCACACCACCTTCCTCGGTACCCGCCCGGGCAGCGCCGCCGCGGCCACCTACGCCGTACTGCGACACCTCGGCCGGGAGGGGTTCGTCGAGATCACCCGGGCGAACTACGAGAACACCCGCTACCTCGTCGACCGGCTCGCCGCGGCCGGGTACGGGCTGATCGTCCAGCCCGAGCTGAACATCGTGGTCGCCCGAGTGCCGAACGCCGCCGAGGTGTCGCGGCTCCTCGGGACCAGGGACTGGATCGTGTCGACCTCGACCCGGTTCGACGACGCCGTCCGGGTCGTCGTCACCCGGCACGTCACCCGGGACGTGATCGACGCCTTCCTGCCGGCCCTGGTCGCCGCCGACCACGACGTCCGGGCGGAGGTGGCCGCACGGTGAGCCTGTTCCGTGGACAAGGCCTTACCCTGGCCGCGCTCCAGCTGCGGACCGACGCCGGCCGGCGCGAGGAGAACCAGGCCCGGGCGGCGGAGCTGCTCGCCGAGGCGGCCGACCGGGGGGCCGATCTCGCCTGCCTGCCGGCGACGTTCGCCACCGGGCTGAACTTCCCGTCGATCCGCAAGGACGCCACCCCCCTCGACGGACCCATCGTGGAGTTCCTCGCCGACCGGGCGCGGAACCACGGGATGCACATCGCGGCCGGGGTGCTGCTCGCCGAGGGCCGGGACCTCTTCGACGCCGCCGTGCTCGTCGGCCCGGGCGGCGACGTCCTCGGCCTCTACCGGCGGGCCGCGCTGTGGGAGGGGGAGCGGGACTACCTGGCGCCCGGCGAACCACTGGACGCCGTCGACACCCCGCTCGGCCGGATCGGCCTCCAGGTCAGCTACGACCTGCGCTTCCCCGAGGCGAGCCGGCGGTTCCTGGCTCAGGAGACCGACGTCGTCGTGTGCGTGGCGAACCTGTTCACCGAGTTCTCCCACCACGTCCGGACCCTGGCGCGGGCCCGCGCCGCCGACAACCAGACCGCCCTGGTGCTCGCCAGCGGCTCCGGCGAGAACCGGTTCGTCGGCATGGCGTACCTCGGCCGCAGCTGCATCGTCGACGGCCTCGTCCCGGGCGGCGCGGAGGACGACGCCGACGTGCTCGCGGAGATCCCCGCCCGGACCCGGGAGGGCGTCGCGCTCGCCACGATCCACCCCCGCCGGCGCCGCAAGACCAGCGACGGGCTGCCGTTCCGCGCGGACGCCGCCGCGACCTGGCGCACCTCCTACGTGTGGGAGGGCCGATGACCGCCCCGGCCTACCGGCGCGACGGCTCGCCGGCGTCCGCCCCGCCCTCGCCCGGCGGACGCCGGTTCCGGTTCGCGGAGTGGGTGGCCGATGTGCTCCGCCTGGTCGCGCTCGACCTGCGGCAGTTCTTCGACAACAAGCTGTACTCCGTCTCGACCTTCCTGACTTCGGTGTCGATGGTGCTCGCGTTCGGCGCGGCCACGGACGAGATGGCGAGCCCCGCCCCGGGCGCGGCCACCTTCTTCGACTTCGTGTTCCCCGGCATCCTCGCCGCGGGCGTCATGTTCAGCTGCACCTACACCGTCGGCTACACGATCATCGTGGACCGCAACCGGCGCACCATCGAGGACCTGATCCTCTCGCCGCTCTCCTACTCCGGCTTCCTGGTGGCCCGGTTCGCCGGTGTGCTCTTCAAGTGCCTGCTGCAGTTCGCGGCGGTCCTCGTGCTCGGCATCGCCGTGTTCGACGCCGCCGTGAAGTCGGTGCCGCTCGCGGCCCTGGCCTTCGTCACCGGCTGCCTGGCGTTCGCCGGGCTCGGGGTCTTGGTGGCCACCTTCTCGACGGAGATCTCGTTCCCCGCGGTGGTCAACATCATCGTCATCCCGCTGATGTACTTCGCCGGCGTCTTCTTCCCGCTGGGCAACCTGGGCTGGGTCGGCGACGTCATGGAGCGGCTGCCGCTCTCGGTGAACGTGGAGCTGTTCCGGGCCGCGACCGGGCAGGGCCCGGCCGCCTCCGGCGAGGCCGTCGCGCTCGCCGCCGGGTACGCGGTGGCGGCCGTCGCCGTGGCGGCGTACGCGTTCCGGCGGAGGATCGGCCGTGGCTGAGCCGAGCGGGCGCGCGCCCGCCGTCCTTCAGGTCACCGGCCTGGACTACCGCGTCAGCCCCGAGTTCGCCCTGCGGGACATCTCCTTCGAGGTCGCGGCAGGCGAGGGCGTCGCGGTGATCGGCTCGAACGGCGCCGGGAAGACGACCGTCATCCGGCTCGTCGCGGGCCTGCTCAAGCCCCGCGCCGGGACGGTGACCGTGTGCGGCACCGACGCCCGCCGCTGGGGCCGGGTCAGCCACCACATCGGCTACGTCCAGCAGGCGAAGGAGCTCCCCGACGGTGTGACGGTCGAGGAGTACGTCCGCTACCAGCTGCGCCTGCGCCGGGCCGCCCCCGGCAGGCTGCCCGAACTCCTGGCCTTGGCCGAGCTGGAGGAGTACGCGGGGCACGACGTCCGTACCCTGTCCGGCGGTAGCCAGCGCAAGCTGCACCTGATCACCGCGGTCGCGCACCGCCCCGACCTGCTGATCCTCGACGAGCCCACCGCGGGCCTCGACCCCGGCGCCCAGCAGGCCCTGCTGCGGCTGTTGGCCGACCTGAAGAAGGACGGCGTCGGGGTGCTCTTCGCCAGCCACCACCGGCACGAACTCGACGCGCTCGCCGACTCCGTCGTCGTCCTGCACGCCGGGCGGCGGACCGCGGCGACCACCCTCGCCGACATCGCTCGCACGGCCGGGAATCCCCGGCTCGTCCTCGAGACCCATCCCGACGACCAGCCCGGGCCCCTCCAGGAGTGGGCCGCCGCCCTGCCCGACCGCCACACCGGCGTCCGGGCCGTCAGCCCCACCCCGGCCGGCGCGGACGTCGAGCTGACGGCCGGCGAGCACCCCCGGGCGCTGGGCGAGCTCGTCGGCCTCGCGCACGCCGCCGGCATCGCCCTGCGCGCCGCCTCCTACCACCAGGCGACCCTCGCGGACGTCGTCCGCACCCTCTCCCGACACACCGGATCGGAGACCAGCCCATGAGCATCACCACGACCAGCATGCCGTTCTGGAAGGAATACCCCGAGCGGGACAACGAGTGGGTCCGGCAGTACCCCACCAAGCACGTCGCGGTCACCGAGGACGAGGTGTTCACCCGCAAGCAGATGGGGGTGTACATGCACATCCCGTTCTGCAACCGGCTCTGCTTCAGCTGCCCCTACATCAAGTTCCAGACCGAGCGCGACCTGACGCTGGCCTACCTCGACGCGCTCAAGGCGGAGATCACCAACTACGCCTCCCGGCCGTACGTCCAGGACCACGTGATCACCCTCGGGTACATCGGCGGCGGCACGCCCACCTCGCTGACCGCGCAGCAGCTCGACGACCTGCTCGGGCACCTGCACGACAGCCTGGACTTCGCGCCCGACGCGGACTTCTCCATCGAGACCACGCCGATCGACATCACCGAGCGCAAGGCGAAGGTGCTCCTGGACCGCGGGGTCCGCCGGATCAGCCTCGGGGTGCAGACCTTCGTCGAGGAGGAGCTGAGGAACATCGGCCGGCCCAGCGACCCCGAGATGCTGAAGAACAGCATCCGGCTGCTGCAGAAGGCCGGCTTCGAGAACATCAACATCGACCTCATGCACGGCATCAACGGCCAGACGATGGACGGCTGGGAGCACAGCCTGGAGACGGCCATCGAACTCGGCGTGACCTGCGTGTCGTTCTACACGTACATGGAGTTCGCGCAGGTCTCCACCAAGCGGCGAAAGCTGCCGCCGGTCCCGGGCCGCGAGCTGGTCGACGAGATGTTCTTCTTCGCCGCGGAGAAGCTCACGCAGAACGGCTTCCTCGGCTACTACGGGGACTGCTTCGCCAAGCCCGGCTTCCAGCCGAAGTACGGCGAGACGTCCTGGAGCGACGACGTCCCCATCATCCCGCTCGGCCCCACCGCCACCGGCCACCTGCGCGACCACTGGTACTTCAACGAGCCCGACCTGGGCAAGTACGTCGCGACCGTCCGCGAGGGGAGGCTGCCCATCTCGATGGGCCGGCACATCCCCAAGGACGAGGCGATCCGCCGGTCGATGGTGCTCGGCATCAAGGCCGGCCGGCTCGACCGGGAGCGCTTCAGGCGGCTGCACGGCGTGGACTTCACGGAGATGTTCGCCGACGAGATCGCCGGGCTCGTGGAGAAGGAGCTCGTCACCGTCAACGAGCACGGCATCGAGGTGACCGGACCCAAGGGCTGGTACTACCTGGACAACATCTCCAAGACGTTCTACTCGCCGGAGTTCCGCCGCTACCCGCAGCACCTGGGGGCCGACATCACCGGATTCATCTCACCGCAGCGCGCGCTGCCGCTCGAGGTCGTGGGCGGCGGAGAGCAGGGCCAGGGAGGCTGCCATGACCACTGAGGCACCGCTGCTCGACCTCTCCGTACGGGTCCCGCTGGACCGCCCGCACGGCGACATCGAGGCCGTCCGCGCCTACGACCTCGGCATGCGCCGCTCCGCGCTGATGGCGTACAAGCGGCCCACCGAGCGAATCCTGGCCGCTTACCGCGAGGGGATGACCGACTTCGTCGACCTCGGGTTCAACACCGGCCTGCTCTCCCTGCACGTCTCGGGCCGGCTGCCCGATGTCGCCGTCTCCGGCGTCGAGGAGTTCGCGAACCTCGTCGACGTCGCCGAGGACAACCTGACGCTCGGCGTCTGGGCGAACATGGCCGGCGACGTCGAGTTCGAGCAGGCCAAGCTGAGCCGGCTGCCGTTCCCCGACGATTCCGCCGACATCGTCTACTCCTTCTCCTCGCTGCACCGCTGGCGGCGGCCGGTGGAGACGCTCCGGGAGGCCGCCCGGATCTGCAAGCCGGACGGCACGATCCTCATCGAGGACGTCAACCGGCTGGCCGAGGAGGGGCACATCACGTTCATCCTCCAGTTCGTCAAGGAGGGCGGCGAACAGTTCATGCGCTCGCTCAAGGCCGCCTACTCCCCGGACCAGGCCCGCGAACTGGTGCACGAGGCCGGGCTCGACGACTGGCATGTCGTCGAGGAGGACCTGGGGCTCGTCATCTCCAACCGGCCCGTCACCCAGGTGAGCATGTGATGGGCCGGCCCACCACGATCGCCGTCGTCCAGATGGAGTCCAAGCTCGGCCGCGAGCCGGCCAACCTGCGGCGCGCCGAACGCCTGGTGCGGCAGGCCGCGGCCGAGGGCTCGGACCTGGTGTGCTTGCCGGAGGCGTTCCTCACCTCCGGCAACATCCTGGAGGTCGCCGACGTCGCCGTCGCCATCCCCGGCGACGCCACCGACCAGCTCTGCGCCCTCGCCGCCGAGCTCGGCGTCCACCTCGTCGCCGGGCTCCTGGAGCGCGGCACCCTGGACGGCGCCACCGCGTACTTCAGCACCTCGGTGCTCGTCGACCGCACCGGCGAGCTGCGTGGCACCTACCGCCGCGTCCACCGCCACGAACTGGAGAGCCGCTACCTGGCCGGCGGCAGCGCCTACCCGGTCTTCGACCTCGACATCGGCCGGATCGCCCTGATGCAGGGCTACGACGTGAACTTCCCCGAGGTGTCCCACGAGTACCTGCGGCGCGGGGTGGACCTCGTCGTCTGCTCCGCACTGGTACCGGACATGTTCACCTACGTCGTCGACATGCGGCTGCCGGTCCGGGCCGTCGACGGGGAGTTCGTGCTCGCCTTCGCCTCCGGCATCGGCAACAACCTCTACGCCGGCTTCGGCTACATGGGCCGCAGCCAGATCCTCGCCGACCCGCTCTTCCTGGAGTCGGAGCGCTTCGACTTCGAGGACGGCGACGAGCGGATGCTCGTCCTCGGCCCCGGCGAGGGCGTGGGGACCGTCGAGGTCGACCTGGAGCGGATGCGCCGCTACCGGGAGAAGGCCACCCTCCGCAACGACCTCAGGCCCGACACGTACTGGCAGCTCGATCCCGACGCCGCCAACCCCACCGCACCTGGACCAGCCACGGCGTCCAGCCAGACGTAGGAGCACCCGATGCGCGTCCTGCTGATCTCCACGAACAAGATCCGGGTCCCCCGGCCCGCCCTGCCGATCGGCATGGCGTACGTGGGTGCCGCCGTCCGGAGGGCCGGCCACGAGGTCGACGTCCTGGACCTGCTGTGGGAGTCACGCGAACTCAAGGCCGTCCGCGAGAAACTCACCTCCACCCGCTACGACGTGGTGGGCATCGCCGTCCGCAACCTCGACAACCTGACCTTCGTCGACCCGATCTTCTTCGGCCCGATGACCGAGAAGATCGTGCGGTGCGTCCGCAAGTACACCAGCGCCACCGTCGTCCTCGGCGGCTCGGGGTTCTCCGTGGAACCGCTGGCGTTCTTCGAGTACGCCCAGCCCGACTACGGCATCGCCGGCGAGGGTGAGGTCGGCATGGCGCAGCTGCTGCAGTACCTGGAGTCCGGCGGGTCCCGCGACGCCATCTCCGGCCTCTGCTACGTCGACGACGAGGGGGACTTCGTCCACAACCCGCCCAACACCGGCTTCGACCTCGGGGCGCTGGAGCCCGACCGCTCGCTGTACGACCCCCGGTACTTCGAGGAGGGCGTGTCCGCCGCCTCGGACCTCACCCGCGACACCCAGCCCGCCATCGAGACCCTGCAGACCAAGCGGGGCTGCAAGCTCTACTGCTCGTACTGCATCATCCGCAAGACCGAGGGCAAGGGGAACCGCTTCAAGGACCCGGTGGCGGTCGTCGACGAGATCAAGCGGGCGATGTTCGAGAACCCGGAGGTCAAGGAGTTCGAGATAGTCGACGCCACGTTCAACTTCCCGCTCGACTACGCGGCCTCCGTGTGCGAGGAGATGGTCCGGGCCAAGCTCGACGTCCCCTGGTACTGCCAGCTGACGCCCAACGCGGTCACCCCGGAGTTCGTGGAGCTGCTCGCCGCGGCCGGCTGCATCCGGGTCGACCTCGGCACCGACGCCTTCACCGACGAGGCGCTCGCCGACCTGATGAAGGGCTTCGACCTCGCCCGGGTCGTCGAGGTCGACCAGATGCTCACCACGAGCAGCATCGAGCACACCCACTGCGTGTTCCTGGGCGGCCCCGGCGAGACCCCCGCGGCGCTGCGCGAGTCCATCGCGTTCACCGAGCGGTACCTCAACCCCGCCCAGATCTACGCCAACCTCGGCATCCGCATCCTCAGCGGCACCAAGCTGCTCAAACAGGCGGTGAAGGCCGGAATCATGACGGAGGGCCAGGGCACCTTCGTCCCCGCCTACTACGTCGAACCGGACATCCTGCGCGACGAGGAGACCCTCGACTACGTCCGCAACTCCTACCTCGGCCACCGCAACTGGTACCTGTGGTGGGGCCTGAAGGGCCAGAACCTGCCGGGCCGGGCCCGGTACTCCGCCGAGACCGTCGCCGAGATGCAGCGGGAGTACACGTACGTGATGACCGACAAGCCCCGGCTGAGCCCCGCCCGGCCGAAGTCCAAGCCGGTGGCGCTGACCCTGGGGGCGCCCGCATGAACCACGAGGCCGCGGCCGCACAGCTGCGGGAGCTGCTGGCCGGGCGGGCGGACCCGGCGTTCGCCGAGGCGACGCAGCGCTACTTCCCCTGCCCCGTCCCGGCGCTCGGGGTGGGCAACGGGGAGGTCGCCTCGCTCGCCCGCCGCTGGACGGCCGAGCGCCCGGAGCTCTCGCCGGCCGACCTGCTCGCCGTCGCCGACGTCCTCGTCGCCCAGGCGAAGCACCACGAGGAGACGCTCTGCGGGTTCGCCCTGCTGCACCGGATCGCGAAACGGCGGCTCGGCGGGGAGCTCCTCGACCGGGCCCGCGCCTGGCTCGACCGGCACGTGTCGAACTGGGCGCAGTGCGACGACCTGTGCCTCAAGCTGCTCTACCCGTACTTCCTCGGCCATCTCGACGACATCCCTCGGACCCGCGAGTGGCTCGACGGCGGTCCGTGGGCGCGGCGGGCGGCGAACGTGGCGGTGGTCAAGTTCGTCCGCCGCCAGGTGGGCAAGGAGGTGTACGAACTGCCGCTCGACCACGCCCTTGGCAACTGCTCGGCGCTGCTCGCGGACGAGGACGTGTACGTCCAGAAGGGCGTCGGCTGGCTGCTCAAGGTCACCGCGCGGGAGCACCCCGAGGCTGTCCGGGAGTACCTGACAAAGCGGCGCCCGCAGATGCGGCGGGACACGTTCCGGTACGCGCTTGGGGGATTGGACGCGGCGGACCGGCGCGCCCTGATGGCACTCGGCAGAGGGGGACGCGCATGAGCGGCGGGGGTTACGTCCACCGGCCCGGCATCCACAGCGAGAGCGCGTGCCAGTGCAACGTCCTGGCCGCGCTCGGGCACGACATCGACGAGCACGTCGTCTTCGGCCTGGACGGCGGCTTCGGCTTCTCCTACTTCCCTACCCGGGGCAGCACCCCCGACATCGTGGTCGGGAAGCAGGTGGTCATGCCGCTGCGGGCGGCCCGGCTGCTCGGGGTCGCGGTCCACGCGCACACCCCGCGGTCCGCCTCCGGCCTCGCCGCGATCCTGGACACCGTGCCGGCCGCGACCACCCGCGTCGACATCGGGCTCCTGCCCTACTGGGGCCTGGAGGGCCGGGCCTCCTTCGGCGGGTACTTCGTCAACGTCGTCCGGGCCACCGGACGGGGCGAGTTCGAGGTCTCCGACCCGGCCCGCGACACCACCGTCCTGGTCCGGGCCGATGACCTCGACCGGGCCCGCTCCAGCCGCAACTCACCGCCCCTGAACCCCAACTGGCGCACCTACACCTTCAGTTCGCCGCGCAGCTCGCCGCGGCTCGAACTGGTCGCACCGGTCGCGGTGCGCACCCTGAGCCGGGAGGTCCTCAGGCCCGGCAGCCGGAGCCTCGGCATCCCCGCGATGAAGGTCCTGACGACGACCGCACCGTCCTGGCCGGCCACCAAACGCGGCGAGGTGGAGGACGTCGACCTCCAGGGCAACGTCATCACCGCGAGCGCGCTCGCCCGCCAACTCCTGCACCTTGGCAGGCAGATCGAGTCGTTCGGCACCGGTGGCGGGATGTTCCGCCCGATGATCGCGCGCTTCCTCACCACCGTGTCCGAGGCCTGCGGCAACCCGCACTACGCCGAGGCGGCCGACCTCTTCGAGCAGAGCGCGGAGCACTGGACCGGCCTGGGCAAGGCGCTCCTCGCGCGGAGTGCCGCGGCCGACGACGCCGAGCTCGGCGGGCTCGTCGACTGGGTCGTCGACGCGGTGCGCGCGGCCATGGAGCTGGAGAAGCGGGCCCTGGCGGGGCTGGCGGCAGTGCAGGGGAGGAGCTGATGGACGGTGACGAGGCGGTGCTGCGGCGGGGGCCCGCGGAGTGGAACGCTCACGCACGGCGCCGGAGGGCCGAGGGGGTCCGCGCCGACCTCCGCACGGCGGAGCTGCCGGGCGCGGACCTGGCGCACGCGGACCTCGCGCGCGCGGACCTGCGGGGCGCGGTGCTCGCGGGCGCGTACCTGATGTCCGCGGACCTGCGCGGGGCCGACCTGGACGGCGCCGACCTGAGCGAGGCGTACCTGATCCAGGCGGACCTGGCGAACGCGCGGCTGGTCGGCGCGGTGCTCGAGGGCGCGGACCTGAGCGGGGCCGACCTCACCGGGGCCTGCCTGGACCCGTCCTTCACCCGGTCACAGGTGATCTCCGACGTCCTCACCGTCTGGCCGGACTGACCACCCGGCCCGTCCCGCTCCCCACCGGCCCGTACACAGGCAAGGAGTGTCCATGATCATCCTGGGCTACAACGGATTCGGCAAGGCCGCGGAGCTCTTCGCGCGGCTCTACCGGGCCACCGGCACCGACCGCCACCTGCTGTTCGGCCACGACTCGGCCGCCGCCCTGATCGTCGACGGCACCCTGGTGGCCGCGGTGGAGGAGGAGCGGCTCAACCGGGAGAAGAAGACGTCGAAGTTCCCCTCGAACGCGATCGGCTGGGTCCTGGCGTCCGGCGGGATCACGCTCGATGACGTCGACCTGGTCGCGTTCTCCTGGCACTTCTCCGACGAGGTCATGGACCGGATGATCGGCGAGATCACCAGCGACGACGCCCTGAGCCCGTCGGACAAGTTCGCCGGGCTGGCCCGCCTCGCCGAGACCCACGACGCCCTGTTCAGCCGGGACGCGATCCTCGCCGACTTCCTCGAGCACACCGGCCACCGCCTCGAACCGAACCGCCTGGTCCAGGTGCCGCACCACCTCGCCCACCTGATGACCGGCCACCATCTGGCCGGCGGGCGCGACGCCGCCTTCCTCGTCAGCGACGGCCGCGCCGAGTGGCTGTCGGCGATCGCCGGGGAGATACGGGACGGCGAGCCGCGGATCTTCGACGACCTGTCCATCGACTCCCGCCACTCGCTGGGCATGCTGTTCTCCG
The DNA here is from genome assembly GCF_044762405.1 of Streptomyces sp. NPDC097107. Taxonomy (NCBI): domain Bacteria; kingdom Bacillati; phylum Actinomycetota; class Actinomycetes; order Kitasatosporales; family Streptomycetaceae; genus Streptomyces; species Streptomyces sp. NPDC097107. The sequence goes on from NZ_JBIWEF010000005.1 coordinate 473,867, forward strand.
TCGTCACCCGCTACCTGGGGTTCACGCCGAACAACGACGAGTACAAGGTGATGGCCCTGGCCGGCTACGCGCCGCCGCCGCAGTCCAATCCGCTGCTCGACCACGTGGTCACCCGGCTCCCCGACGGCACCTACCGGATCCCGTACCCGGCGAGCGCGGTGCCGGCCTACTACGCCCTGTTCGACCGCCTCTTCGACGGCGCCCCCGACCGGCGCGAGGACTTCGGCTTCCGGGTCCGGGTCGCCGGCGCCGCCCAGCAGATGGTGGAGGTCCTGACGGCCGCCCAGCTCGGCGTCCTGGAGGGCCGCACCGAGCAGTCCCGGCTGGTCTTCGAGGGCGGGCTCGCCCTGAACTGCGTCAACAACACCAAGCTCCTGGAGGGCTCCCGCTTCACCGACATGGACGTCAGCTTCGGCGCCTCCGACGTCGGCGTCGCGCTCGGCGCGGCCCTGCACGCCGCCCGTGAGGCCGGCGAGGACCTCCGGGCCGGCACGTCGCCGTACCTGGGGCCGGAGTTCGACCGCGACGACATCCTTGCCGCCCTCGACAAGTTCTCCCGGCAGGTCGAGTGGCGCGAGGTCGCGCCGGACCGCGTGCCCGAGGAGACCGCCGCGCTCCTGGAGGGCGAGAGCGTCGTGGGCTGGTTCCAGGGGCGGATGGAGTACGGCCCGCGGGCCCTCGGCAACCGCAGCATCCTCGCCAACCCCCGCTTCCCCGGGATGAAGGACCTGATCAACGAGCGGATCAAGCAGCGCGAGCCGTTCCGGCCCTTCGCACCGGTCGTCCTCGAGGAGCTGGCCCCCGAGGTGTTCGAGACCGGTCGGAAGACCGCCTCGCCGTACATGACGTTCGTCTTCCCGGTGCGCCCCGCGTACCAGGAGATCGTCCAGGGCGCGTGCCACGTCGACGCGACGGCGCGGATCCAGACCGTCACCGACGAGGGCAACCCGCCGCTGGCGGCCCTCCTGCGCCGCTTCCACGAGCTGACGGGGGTGCCGTGCCTGATCAACACCTCCTTCAACGTGGCCGGGGAGCCGATCGTCTGCTCGCCGGTCGACGCGCTGGCCTGCTTCCTGGGCACCGAGATGGACCACCTGGTCCTCGGGGCCTTCCTCGTCCGCAGGTCGGCGGGGTCCTGAGCGGGTGCGGGGCGTCCGCAAGAGTCTTCGGGGGCGTCCGGCGGTGATCCGGGCGGGAGTTCGGGCGGGCCTCCTTCGGGCGGGTCCCGCCCGCGGAGCCGCCGCCCGGGAGGGCGGCGTGTCATCCTGACCGGGCCTCCATCGCCTCCAGGAAGACCGCCTCATGCCGAGCGCACCGCCGAACTACGACGTCAAGAAGGACCTGCGGCACCTCTATGGCGCGAAACGCGCCATAGAGCGCGTGGACGTGCCCGAGATGGGCTTCCTCATGGCGGAGGGCGAAGGGAGTCCGAACCGGTCGCAGCTGTACAAGGATGTCGTCGAGGCGCTGTACGTCACGGCGTACGCCGTACGGGCCGTGGCGGGTGAGGAGGTGGGGCGCAAGCACACCGTCGGCCCGCTGGAGGGGCTGTGGTGGTCCGACGACCTCGCCGCGTTCACCGCGTCCCGCGACGAGGACGCGTGGAAGTGGCGGCTGATGATCGTCCAACCGGACTGGATCACCGAGGAGTTGTTCCGAACGGGCCTTGAGCGGGCCGTCGCTCGCAAGGACCCCGCCGCGGCGGACCGGGTCCGGTTCGGGCCCTTCCACGAGGGCCCCTGCGTGCAGGTCCTCCACCTCGGCCCGTACGACGAGGAGGGCCCCACCATCGCTCGCATGCACGACGAGTACATGCCCGCCCACAATCTGAAGCCCCGGGGCCTGCACCACGAGATCTACCTCTCCGACGCCCGCCGCACCGCCCCCGCCCGCCTCCGCACCGTCCTGCGCCAACCGGTCACCCCGACGGGTTCCTGAGCGCGCGGGTGGGCTCCGCCATCAGGTACCCTGCTCGCCTGGCTGCCCGGGCCGTCCGACGTCCTCGCCCTCCGCCGGGGGGCGCGCTCACCGACGTGCAGTCGCTTGCGCGGGTACTTGAGAAGTTCTGCCGAACCGCCACGCGCCATCCCCTCCATGCATCGCTGGCAGCTCGGAGGCAGTTCCGCTGCCCCGCTGGTGAGAGCCGCACCCTGAACCGACGTCACGCTGTCGCCGCGTCCGCGGCCGGCGGGGCCAGCTGCCGCGCCAGCCACGTCGGCACACCGCCCAGCAGCCGGAACAGCCGCCGCGCCTCCGCCCGCAGCCGCGACGCCTCCGGCTCCGACTCCGCGTCCGCGAGCGAGGCCAGCGCGGGGGCCGTACCGACGAGGTAGCCCAGTTCCTCGCGGATGCGCAACGACTCGGAGAAGCCATGCCGGGCCTCGGCCAACTCGCCTTCCCGCAGGGCGAGTCCGGCCAGATGTCGCCAGGTGGAGGACTGGAGCAGCGGGTCGGCGTGCGCGGTGGCGCCGGCGTGGGCGCGCCGGTACGCCGCTCGGGCCGCCTGCGGTGAGCGGGTGAGGTTCTCCGCGAGCAGCCCGCGCCGGAAGTCCAGCAGCGCCCGCCCCTCCGCCCCCGGCGCGATCAGCGCCGCCGCCCGGCCCAGCGCGGCCCGCGCCTCGTCGGACCGGTCGCGCACCCCGTGCACCGTGGCGGCGTACGCGAGTTGCCCGCGTTCACAGGCCGCGGCCCCGCGCTCGTCGTCGCTGTGGGCGAGCGCCTCGGCGGTGCGCAGCGCGTCCTCGGCCTCCGCCCAGCCCTGCTCGGTGTACAGACACCGCTCCACCAGCAGCGCGGTCCGCTGCAAGGCGGTGGCCGCGGTGACCGGCTCCAGCAGGGCCGCCGCGTCGGCCCAGCAGGCGCGCGAGCGCAACCGCCACACGGCGGTCTGGAGCGGATCGTCACCTTCGGTCGTTCCCCAACCAGAACCAGCCATGGCGGAATGCGCCACGTTGCCCTCCCCTTAGCACGCCATCGAGCTCTCGAGTGGTGGCCGCATCTCAGCACGGATCCGGCGGCCCGGCCAAGGGGATGGGTGAAATTTTTCACAAAGTGGGGGGACTTCCCGGTCCGGAGGTTTGGGAGCGACCGGGCCCTCCCGCGCCCCGCGGCTCAGCTCATCCGCAGTGCCAGGAAGAAATCCAGCTTGTCCTCCAGGCGCGACAGGTCACGCCCCGTCAACTGCTCGATCCGCCCGACGCGGTAGCGCAGCGTGTTGACGTGCAGGTGGAGGCGGCCCGCGCAGCGCGTCCAGGAGCCGTCGCTGTCGAGGAACGCCTCCAGCGTCGGGATCAGCTCGGCGCGGTGGCGGCGGTCGTAGTCCCGCAGCGGGTCCAGCAGCCGGGCGGTGAAGGCCCGGCGGACGTCGTCGGGGACGAAGGGGAGGAGGAGGACGTGCGAGGCCAGTTCCTGGTGGCCGGCCGCGCAGACCCGTCCGGGGCGCGCCGCGGCCACGCGCCGCGCGTGCCGGGCCTCCTCCAGCGCGCCGCGCAGCCCCTCGGCCGAGTGCACGGCCGCGCTGACGCCGAGCGTGACCCGCCCGTCGCCGTCCAGCCCCGCGGACAGCGGCAGCCGTACGGACTCCAGCAGCGCGTCCGCGAGGATGCCGGTCTCGGAGCCGTCGTGCTCGCTGGAGACCGCCGGCAGCGGTACGAGGGCGACGGCCTCGTCGCCGGTGTGCGCCACGGCGATGCGGTCGGACTGCTCGGGGCCCGTGGCGAGCGGGTCGACGAGGATCTCCTCCAGCAGGGTCTGGGCGACCGGGCCGGTCTCCGCCGAGTCGTCCTCCCACTCGACGCGGGCCACGACGACCTGCCAGTGCGGGGCCGCGCCGAGGCCCGGCAGCAGCACCGGCGCCGCCACCCGCAGGCGGGCCGCGATCTCGGCGGGCGCGGCGCCCGTCTGCACCAGTTCCAGGACCTCCTGCGCGAGCCGCCGCCGCACCGTGCGCGCCGCGTCCCGCCGGTCCCGCTCGACCGCGATCAGCTGCGTGACACCGTAGAGCAGGTCGAGCCGCTCCTCGGCCCAGTCCCCGGCGTCCGCCTCCACGACCAGCAGCCAGTCGGACAGCACCGTCTCGCGCGCGTCCCGGGCGGCGCCCGCGGCCTGCGCCGCACGCGCGCCGCCGCGCACCGGGAAGAGGCTGTACGTCGTGCCGCCCAGCGGCACCCGGTGCGGCGCGCGCCGGCCCGTGCGGGTGGCAGCGAGGTGATCCGCCGCCAGCTTCGCGCACAGCTCGGCGGAGAGCGCGGGAGCCGCGTCCTTCGGGCCGGCGACCGGCCGCCCCGTCGGGGAGAGCACCCAGGCCCGCAGGTCCAGGTCGGAGCCGAGCAGGTCCAGCACCACGTCGGGGCCGCCGCCCGCCGGGCCGGAGGTCATCATCCGGCGGTGCCGGTCCACCACGGCCGCGAGGTCCCCGGCACGCTCGCCGGAGACCTGACGGACGACGTGCTCGGTGATGGTCGCGAAGGCGACCGACTCGTTCACCGCGAACAGCGGCAGGTGGTGCCGCACGCACGCCGCCGCCAGGTCCTCCGGCACGCTCCCCAGCTCCGCCTCACCGGCGGCCAGCGCGGCCACCCCGGCCTGCACCAGGAGGCGGACGAACGGCTCGGAGTCGTCGGCGTCCCGGCGCCAGGCCAGGCCGGTGAGGACCAGTTCGCCGCCCGAGAGGTAGCGGCTGGGGTCCCGCAGGTCGGTGGTCATCACGCCCCGGACGGAGCGGTCCAGCTCGTCCTCGCCGCCGAGCAGCTTGAGGCCCAGCGCGTCGGTGTCCAGCAGTGCGCGCAGCCGCATTCTCGTCGCCGCCGTTCTTTGTCTCGAAGTGTTCCAGGTCACCGGGGGCGTGCCACCCGCTTTCCGGAGGGACCAGAGGAAAGCAAGGAGGCTATTGAGGGCTTCCTTTCATACGAATCTACAAGATGCCCGCCCTGGCCAGCGAACTCCTTCATGGTTTCTGCGACTGACCCTGGTGGAGCACCGGGCGGTGTACTGATGTCACTCCACGTGAACAGCACATGAACGAGCCGGGCCCGCCGCACACGGATTGGCTCAATCTGTACGACTCACCAGACGAAGACGAAGAAGAGAGCCGGTCATGGACTTCCTTCGCCCCGCCAGCTGGGAGGAGGCGCTCGCCGCGAAGGCCGAGCACCCCACCGCTGTGCCGATTGCGGGTGGCACCGATGTGATGGTCGAGATCAACTTCGACCACCGCCGGCCCGAGTACCTCATGGACCTGAACCGCGTCGGCGACCTCTCCGAATGGGAGGTCGGCGAGGACTCCGTACGGCTCGGTGCCTCCGTGCCCTACACCGGGATCATGGAGAACCTGAGCACCGAGCTGCCGGGTCTCGCCCTCGCCTCGCACACGGTCGCCTCCCCGCAGATCCGCAACCGCGGCGGCGTGGGCGGGAACCTCGGCACCGCCTCCCCGGCGGGCGACGCCCACCCGGCGCTGCTCGCCGCCGGCGCGCAGGTCGAGGTCGAGTCGGTACGCGGCAAGCGACTGATCCCGATCGACGAGTTCTACACGGGCGTGAAGCGCAACGCGATGGAGCCCGACGAGCTGATCCGCGCCGTGCACGTCAGGAAGGCCGACGGGCCGCAGCAGTTCTCCAAGGTCGGCACCCGCAACGCCATGGTCATCGCCGTGTGCGCCTTCGGTCTCGCCCTGCACCCCGAGACCCGTACCGTCCGCACCGGCATCGGCTCGGCCGCGCCCACGCCCGTCCGGGCCAAGGCCGCCGAGGAGTTCCTGAACGCGGCGCTCGCGGAGGGCGGCTTCTGGGACAACGGAAAGATCATCACGCCGTCGGTGGCCAAGCAGTTCGCGGACCTGTGCTCCGCCGCCTGCAACCCGATCGACGACGTCCGGGGCACCGCGAGCTACCGCCGCCACGCGGTCGGCGTGATGGCCCGCCGGACGCTCACCTGGACCTGGGAGTCGTACCGCGGCGCCCGCCGCACCGAGGAGGGAGCCGCGTAATGCGTGTCAACTTCACTGTCAACGGACGTCCGCAGGAAGCCGACGACGTGTGGGAGGGCGAGTCCCTGCTGTACGTGCTGCGCGAGCGGATGGGCCTGCCCGGCTCCAAGAACGCCTGCGAACAGGGCGAGTGCGGCTCCTGCACGGTCCGTCTGGACGGCGTTCCGGTGTGCTCCTGCCTGGTCGCGGCCGGCCAGGCGCAGGGCCGCGAGATCGTCACCGTCGAGGGCCTGGCCGACTTCGCCAAGGAGCGCGCCGAAAGCTGCGCCACCGGCGCCTGCGGCAGCGGCGCCGCCAAGGGCACCACGCTCGACGAGGCCAAGCGGTGGCAGGCCCGGGGCACCGACTCGCAGACCGGTGAGGGGACCGAACTGGCCCCGATCCAGCAGGCGTTCATCGACGCCGGCGCCGTCCAGTGCGGCTTCTGCACGCCCGGCCTGCTGGTCGCCGCCGACGAGATGCTGGAGCGCAACCCGAACCCGACCGACGCGGACATCCGCGAGGCACTGTCGGGCAACCTGTGCCGCTGCACGGGCTACGAGAAGATCATGGACGCGGTCCGCCTGGCCGCGGCCCGTCAGTCCGAGGGGGTCTGAACATGGCTGCCAACGGCGCACCCACCAAAATCACCCAGGGGTCCCAGACCAAGGGCGGCATCGGCGAGTCCACGCTCCGCCCGGACGGCACCCTCAAGGTCACCGGCGAGTTCGCCTACTCGTCCGACATGTGGCACGAGGACATGCTCTGGGGCCAGCTCCTGCGCTCCCCGGTCGCGCACGCGGAGATCGTCTCCATCGACACCGGCGAGGCCCTCGCCATGGCGGGCGTCTACGCCGTCATGACGTACGACGACCTGCCCACCGAGGTGCGCAACTACGGCCTGGAGATCCAGGACACCCCGGTCCTCGCGCACGGCAAGGTACGCCACCACGGCGAGCCGGTCGCGCTCGTCGCCGCCGACCACCCGGAGACCGCGCGCCGCGCCGCCGCCAAGATCAAGGTGGAGTACCGGGAGCTGCCCGTCATCACCGACGAGGCCTCCGCGACCGCCCCCGACGCGATCCTGGTCCACGAGGACCGCGACGACCACCACATCGGCCACGTCCCGCACCCCAACATCGTGCACCGCCAGCCGATCGTCCGCGGCGACGCCGACGAGGCCGCCGAGCGGGCCGACGTGATCGTCAAGGGCGAGTACTACTTCGGCATGCAGGACCAGGCCTTCCTCGGCCCCGAGTCCGGACTCGCGGTGCCGTCCGAGGACGGCGGCGTCGAGCTGTACGTCGCCACCCAGTGGCTGCACTCCGACCTGAAGCAGATCGCCCCGGTCCTCGGCCTGCCCGAGGACAAGGTGCGGATGACGCTCTCCGGCGTCGGCGGCGCGTTCGGCGGCCGCGAGGACCTGTCGATGCAGATCCACGCCTGCCTGCTGGCGATGCGCACCGGCAAGCCCGTCAAGATCGTCTACAACCGCTTCGAGTCCTTCTTCGGCCACGTGCACCGCCACCCGGCGCGGCTGTACTACGAGCACGGCGCCACCAAGGACGGCAAGCTCACGCACATGAAGTGCCGGATCGTCCTGGACGGCGGCGCCTACGCCTCCGCCTCTCCGGCGGTCGTCGGCAACGCCTCCTCGCTGTCGGTCGGACCGTATGTGATCGACGACGTGGACATCGAGGCCATCGCCCTCTACTCCAACAACCCGCCCTGCGGCGCGATGCGCGGCTTCGGCGCGGTCCAGGCGTGCTTCGCCTACGAGGCGCAGATGGACAAGGTGGCCAAGGAACTCGGCATGGACCCGGTGGAGTTCCGCCGGATCAACGCCATGGAACAGGGCACGATCATGCCGACCGGACAGCCGGTCGACTCCCCGGCCCCGGTCGCCGAGCTCCTGCGCCGCGTCAAGGCGATGCCGCTGCCGCCGGAGCGCCAGTGGGAGTCCAGCGAGGGCGCCGACGTACGGCAGCTGCCCGGCGGCCTGTCCAACACCACGCACGGTGAGGGCGTCGTCCGCGGCGTCGGCTACGCGGTCGGCATCAAGAACGTCGGCTTCTCGGAGGGCTTCGACGACTACTCCACCGCCAAGGTCCGCATGGAGGTCGTCGGCGGCGAGCCGGTGGCCACCGTGCACACGGCCATGGCGGAGGTCGGCCAGGGCGGCGTCACCGTGCACGCGCAGATCGCCCGCACCGAGCTGGGCGTCACCCAGGTGACCATCCACCCGGCGGACACCCGGGTGGGCTCGGCCGGCTCCACGTCGGCCTCCCGGCAGACGTACGTCACCGGCGGTGCCGTGAAGAACGCCTGCGAGCTGGTGCGCGAGAAGGTCCTGGAGATCGGCCGCCGCAAGTTCGGCTCCTACCACCCGGCCTGGGCGACCGCCGAACTCCTCCTGGAGGGCGGCAAGGTCGTCACCGACGGCGGCGAGGTCCTGGGCGACCTGGCCGACGTGCTGGAGGGCGAGGCCGTCGAGGTCGAGGAGGAGTGGCGGCACCGGCCGACCGAGGCCTTCGACCTGCGCACCGGCCAGGGCAACGGCCACGTCCAGTACTCCTTCGCCGCGCACCGCGCCGTCGTCGAGGTCGACACCGAACTCGGCCTGGTCAAGGTCATCGAACTGGCCTGCGCCCAGGACGTCGGCAAGGCGCTCAACCCGCTCTCCGTCATCGGCCAGATCCAGGGCGGCACCATCCAGGGCATGGGCATCGCGGTGATGGAGGAGATCGTCGTCGATCCCAGGACCGCGAAGGTCAGGAACCCTTCCTTCACGGACTACCTGCTCCCCACGATCCTCGACACGCCGACCATCCCGGTCGACGTGCTCGAACTCGCCGACGACCACGCCCCGTACGGGCTGCGCGGCATCGGCGAGGCACCCACCCTGTCGTCGACTCCGGCGGTCCTCGCGGCCGTCCGGAACGCGACCGGGCTGGAGCTCGACCGCACGCCGGTACGACCGGAGCATCTGACCGGTACGGCGTGAACAGGGGGGTGTCGTTCGGATCAGGCCGGCTCCGGGCAACGGTGCCTCGCAACCGAGCCGAGCGGGGTCTGGTGCGTGCGGCTGCAAGCTGGAGGAGGGCGCCAGGGCCGAACCCTGGCAACCGACGACAACGCCGCAGATGTGCGTGCCAGACCCCGCGACCCCGGCAGGATCCGAAGGACACCCCCTGACCTCCGGGTGGCGTACGGAACGTCACACACTCCGCGCCGTCCGGAGCACAGCCCAAGTCCCGCTCCGCTCGCGGTGCTTGCAGCACCACCACACATGCGTTCGTCTCGGGCCGTCCCCCGGGTCGTGCATATCCCAAATCCCGCGACCGCCCCAGCGGCCGACCGGGTGCACCTATGAACCTTGGGAGACGGCCCCATGACCCAGCAGTCAGTGGAGCCCGAGACCACCGCCGATGACGCGGGCGCGGGTTCCCGCGTCCCCGCCGGACGGTCTTGGCTCGACCGGTACTTTCACATAACCCACAGAGGGTCGACGATCGCGCGTGAGGTGCGCGGCGGCACCACCACCTTCATGGCGATGGCCTACATCGTCCTGCTCAACCCCGTGATCCTGTCCGGCAAGGACTCCGCGGGGGACACCCTGGGCCAGAAGGCCCTGATCACCGCGACGGCGCTCGCCGCGGCGGTCACCACGCTCCTGATGGGATTCGTCGGCAAGGTGCCGCTCGCCCTGGCCGCCGGACTCTCGGTGTCCGGCGTGATCGCCGGCCAGGTCGTTCCCCAGATGACCTGGCCGCAGGCCATGGGCATGTGTGTGATGTACGGCGTGGTGATCATGCTGCTCGTGGTCACCGGGCTGCGCGAGATGATCATGAACGCCATCCCGCTCGCCCTCAAGCACGGCATCACCATGGGCATCGGCCTGTTCATCGCCATCATCGGCCTGGTCAAGGGCGGCTTCGTCCACCCGGGCGAGGCGACCCCGCTCACGCTCGGCCCCGCCGGTGAACTCGCCGGCTGGCCCGTACTGCTCTTCGCGGGCACCCTGCTGCTGATCTTCATGCTCCAGGCGCGCAACACTCCCGGCGCGATACTGATCGGCATCGTCAGCGGCACGATCGTCGCGCTGCTGCTGAACGCCTTCGGGGTCATCGACCCCAAGCAGTGGGCCAACGGCGCTCCGGAACTGCACGGCAGCGCCGTCTCCATGCCCGACTTCTCGCTCTTCGGCGAGCTGGAGTTCGGCGGCTGGGGCGAGGTCGGCGCGATGACGGTCGGCATGATCGTCTTCACGCTGGTGCTGGCCGGTTTCTTCGACGCGATGGCCACGATCATCGGCGTCGGCACCGAGGCCAGGCTCGCCGACGACAAGGGCCGGATGCCGGGCCTGTCGAAGGCGCTCTTCGTCGACGGCGCCGGTGGCGCGATCGGCGGTGTGGCGGGCGGCTCCGGCCAGACCGTGTTCGTCGAGTCCGCGACCGGCGTCGGCGAGGGTGCCCGCACCGGGCTCGCCTCCATGGTCACCGGCCTGTTCTTCGCGGCCTGCCTCTTCTTCACGCCGATCACCGCGATCGTGCCGCAGGAGGTCGCCTCCGCCGCGCTGGTCGTCATCGGCGCGATGATGATGATGAACGCCCGGCACGTGGACTGGGCCGACCGGGCCACCGCGGTCCCGGTCTTCCTGACCGTCGTCCTGATGCCGTTCACGTACTCCATCACGGCGGGTGTCGCCGCCGGCGTCATCTCCTACGTCGCCATCAAGGTCGCCCAGGGCAAGGCCCGGGAGATCGGCGCGTTCATGTGGGCGCTGACGCTCATCTTCATCGTCTACTTCGCCCTCAACCCGATCGAGGGCTGGCTGGGCGTGCACTAGCCGCTGCCACGGGAACCCCTTCCATATCACCGCTCTGTGAGGAGACCGACAGATGCTGGACATCGCCGAAGAGCTGAACCGGTGGGTCGAGCAGGGACGCGACTTCGCCGTGGCCACCGTGGTGGCCGTCGGTGGCAGCGCCCCCCGCCAGCCCGGCGCCGCCCTCGCGGTGGACGCCGACGGCACGGCGATCGGCTCGGTCTCCGGCGGCTGTGTGGAGGGGGCCGTGTACGAGCTGTGCCGGCAGGCGCTGGACGACGGCGAAACCGTCCTGGAGCGCTTCGGCTACAGCGACGAGGACGCCTTCGCCGTGGGTCTGACCTGCGGCGGTGTCATCGACATCCTCGTCACTCCGGTACGGGCGGACGACCCCGCCCGTCCGGTCCTCGCCACCGCGCTCACCGTCGCCGCGCGAGGAGAGGCGGCGGCGGTGGCCCGAATCGTGAGCGGACCGGCGGAACTGACGGGCCGCGCGCTCGTCGTCCGCCCGGACGGCTCCCGCGCCGCCGGCGGTTTCGGCGCCCACCCCGAACTGGACCGCACGGTGGCCGCCGAGGCGGGCGCCTTCCTGGACGCCGGCCGCACCGGCACGCTGGAGATCGGAGAGCAGGGCTCGCGTTGCGGAGCACCGCTCACACTTCTGGTCGAGTCCTCGGTCCCGGCACCCCGCATGATCGTCTTCGGTGCGATCGACTTCGCCTCGGCGCTGGTCCGCGTCGGCAAGTTCCTCGGCTACCACGTGACGGTGTGCGACGCGCGCCCCGTCTTCGCGACGAAGGTCCGCTTCCCGGACGCGGACGAGATCGTCGTCGAGTGGCCCCACGAGTACCTGGGGCGCACCGAGGTCGACGCACGCACGGTGCTGTGCGTCCTGACCCACGACGCCAAGTTCGACGTACCACTGCTCAAGCTGGCGCTGCGCCTTCCGGTGGCCTACGTCGGTGCGATGGGCTCCCGCCGCACCCACCTCGACCGCAACACCCGCCTGCGCGAGGTCGGCGTGACCGACCTGGAGCTGGCCCGTCTCAGGTCCCCCATCGGCCTCGACCTCGGCGCCCGCACCCCCGAGGAGACGGCCCTCTCCATCGCCGCCGAGATAGTCGCGGCCCGCCGCGGTGGCACGGGCGCCTCGCTGACCGGCGCCCACACCCCCATCCACCACGACGGCCCGACGGCACCGGCCGGCCGGATCGGCTCAGTGGCCTGAGACACGGGAGCCGTCCCAGGCCCCGCCCGGCCCCTTCCCCGGCTTCCGTGACAGAGAGACGTCCGCGACCACCGGCCGGTGGTCCGAGGCCACAGGCTCGTCCGGCACCGAGGCGCCGTGCACCCGCACGCCCTTGCCCACGGCCACGTAGTCGATCCGCTTCACGGGCGCCGCGGCCGGATATGTGCCGCCGGTGCCCGTCCCGGCGTCGCGCAGGTCCGCCCACAGCGGTCGCAGTTCGGGAGCCGAGGGCTCGGCGTTGAAGTCGCCGAGCAGCACCTGTCGTGCCCCCGGCAGGGTCGCCCGCTCCCGCGCCATGATCCGCCGGGTGTCGGCGACCTGCGCCTCCCTGACCGCCGGGTCGGAGCGGTAGTCGAGGTGGGTGACGAACACCTGGACCGGCACCCCGCGCACCTTCAGCGTCACCTCGCCGAACCCGGGCGCGGGCGCCGGCACCGGGTTCTCGTCCTGGGTGGACAGCCGCGTGATCTCGTGGTTCGCCGCGGAGCGGATCGGGAAGCGGGACAGCACCGCCACGCCGTACTCGCGCCGCGGGCCCCCGGCCTCCACGGGGTCGAGGCTGTAGATCGGCGCGAACGACACCCGCATGCCGAGCCGCCGCGCCAACTCCCCGGCGACGTCGAGCCCCTGACTGCGCGACCCCCAGTGCACGTCGACCTCCTGGAGGCCGATCACATCGGCGTCGAGGGCGCGCAGCGCGGCGGCCTGCCGGTCGAGGTCGAAGACGCCGTCCGACCCCGTTCCGGCATGGACGTTGTACGTGGCGACGCGCAGCGGGACGGAGGTGCCCCGGTCGGCGGAGGCGGCCGGGGCCGCCACCGCCAGGCTCAACAAGGCACCGGCTGCGGACAGTTGGACGAGAGTGCGCGCTCTGGCAGACATGCCGGCACGGTACGCGGGAAACGCCCCGGGCGTGGCGTACGACGCGATCCCGTCGGCGACCCGTACCTCGTACGCGCCCCGCGGTTCACGGATGCCGCAGCAGCCGGTTGACCGCGCGGCCGAAGACGTACCGCCCCGCGCGGCCCAGGGCGCCGTCGAAGAGGGACGGCAGCGGGCGGACGCGCAGATCCTCGCGCCACAGGACGCGGGTCCGGCCGCCGGGGCCCGGGTGGACCTCGATCTCCGCCCAGCCCCTCACCAGCCGGCCGCGTTTCTCCAGCCGGCACCGGCCGGGGGCGTCGTCCCGCGGCGGCTCCCAGACGGTCACCTCCATCCTGTCGTCGAAGGCGAGCGGGCCGGCGCCGGTGCGGGCCACGATCACCGTGCCGCGGCGGGTGGGGCCGGGCGTGCTGACGGCGACCCGGGTCAGCGGCACGGCGTCGCCGTGCCGCTGCCATTCGGTGAGCCGGCGCCAGGCCTCGTCCAGCGGAAGCGGGGCGGTGCGTTCGAGCGAGAAGGTGACCACGGGGCGATCGTAGGCAACCAGCCGTGGGTGACCAGCGAGGGACCTGCCCGGCTCGGCCTTGCCGAGGGCCGACAGCCGGTTCATGTATATCGAATATAAGTTCGAGGTAGTGGGGTGTTCACCGGGTTACTCAGCCGACACGCAAGTGACGGTGAAAGAGAGGAGGACCCCGTGAGCGAGAGCCCCCTGGGCGACAGCCCCGTGAGTGGACGCGTCTGGCGCCGGGCCCTGGTGACCGGCGGCGCCGGATTCGTGGGATCCCACCTGTGCGGCCGCCTGCTCGAAGCCGGCACCGACGTGGTGTGCCTCGACAACCTGGCCACCGGCTCCCGGGGCAACGTGGCCGACCTGGAACGCCACCGCGGCTTCCGGTTCGTCCACGCCGACGCCACCGACCCGGCCGCCGTGCGCCGCCTGCCCGGCCGGTTCGACCTGGTCCTGCACTTCGCCTGCCCGGCCTCGCCCGCCGACTACCTCCGGCTGCCCCTGGAGACCCTCGACGTCGGCAGCACCGGCACCCGCAACGCCCTGGAGCGGGCCCGTGCCGACGGCGCCCGCTTCCTGCTCGCCTCCACCTCCGAGGTCTACGGCGACCCGCTGGAACACCCGCAGCGCGAGACCTACTGGGGCAACGTCAACCCGACCGGCCCGCGCAGCGTCTACGACGAGTCCAAGCGCTTCGCCGAGGCGCTGGTCACCGCCCACCGCCAGGTGCACGGCACCGACGCCGCCATCGTCCGCATCTTCAACACCTACGGCCCCCGTATGCGTACCGGCGACGGCCGCGCCGTACCCACCTTCATCGCGCAGGCCCTGGACGGAATGCCGCTCACCGTCGCCGGCGACGGCGGCCAGACCCGCTCCCTGTGCTACGTCGACGACACCGTCGACGGCGTCCTGGCACTCGCCGGGTCCGGCGAGAGCGGGCCGATGAACATCGGCGGCGCGGACGAGATCACCATGCTGGAACTGGCCCGCCGCGTCGTCGAGCTCACCGGCTCCGGTTCCCGCATCCGCTTCGTCGAGCGCCCCGTCGACGACCCCGGCCGGCGCAAGCCCGACACCACCCTGGCCCGGGAACGGCTCGGCTGGCAGCCGCGGGTCGGGTGGAGCGAGGGGCTGGAGCGGACCATCGGCTGGTTCGCGCACTCGGTCGCCGCTTGATCCGTAACGCACGCGGCCACTTAATGCGACATAGCGGTTCATGTCCGGAAGTGAGTTGTCTTCAAGTGTTTGAGGTGACTACGCCGCGGCACCCGCGAGCCGAGAGAGACCAGGAACAACCAGAGATACCCAGCGCGACCAGAGAGACCCAGCGCGACCAGAGAGACCCAGCGCGACCAGAGAGTCCCAGCAACACCCACGAGCCGCCCGGGACGGAGCACCCCCCATGCGCATCCTTGGTATCAACGCCCTGTTCCACGACCCGGCCGCCGCACTCGTCGTCGACGGCCGGACCGTTGCGGCCGCCGAGGAAGAGCGCTTCAGCCGCCGCAAGCACGGCAAGCGTCCCGTGCCCTTCTCCGCGTGGGAGGTGCCGGAACTGTCGGCGCGGTGGTGCCTGGAGCACGCCGGGGTGCGGCCCGGGGAACTGGACGCCGTCGCGTACTCCTTCGACCCCAAGCTCGCCCGGCCCGCCCGGGACATGGGCCTGGACGACCCCTGGGACCCGCTGCGGCTGGAGTACGCCCGCCGCGCCCCCGAGTTCCTCGCCGAGGCGCTGCCCGGGCTCGACCCCGACCAGGTCGTCTTCGTCCCGCACCACGTGGCGCACGCCGCCTCCGCCGGACCGGCCTCACCACACCCCGACAACGACGTCCTCGTCCTCGACGGACGCGGCGAGTCCGCCTCCCACCTGGCCGGCCGCTACCGCGACGGCAAGCTCGACACCCTCGCCACGCAGGCGCTCCCGCACTCGCTCGGCCTGGTCTACGAGGAACTGACCGAGCACCTCGGCTTCCTCCGCAGCAGCGACGAGTACAAGGTGATGGCCCTCGCCTCCTACGGCACCCCCCGCCACCTCGACCGCCTGCGCGAGCACATCCACGCCACCGGCGACGGCGGCTTCCGCGCCCACGGCGTCGACTGGGCGGCCCTCGCCCCGGCCCGCGCCAAGGGCGAGGACTGGACGAAGGACCACGCCGACCTCGCCGCGAGCACCCAGGCCGTACTGGAGGAACTGCTCCTCGAACTCGTCCACTGGCTGCACCGCGAGGCCGGGGGAGAGGCCCTGACCATGGCCGGGGGCGTCGCGCTCAACTGCGTCGCCAACTCGAGGATCGCCGCCAGCGGCCCGTACCGGCACGTGTGGGTGCAGCCCGCCGCCGGTGACGCGGGCACGGCCCTCGGCAGCGCCCTGCACGTCGCCGCCGCCCAGGAGGGCGCCGCTCCCGAGCCCATGCCCGGCGCCGACCTCGGCCGCGGCTGGAGCGACGAGGAGATCCGCGCCTGGCTGGAGAGGGCCGCGATCCCCTACGAGGAGCCGGACGACATCGCCGAGACGGTCGCCGAGGAACTGGCCCGGGACGGCGTCGTCGCCTGGTTCCAGGGGCGCAGCGAATTCGGGCCGCGCGCCCTCGGCCACCGCTCCCTGCTGGCCCACCCGGGCCGCGCGGCGAACCTGGAGCGGCTCAACCAGGTCAAGGGCCGCGAGGAGTTCCGCCCCGTCGCGCCCATGGTGCTGGCCGACCGCGCCGCCGACATCTTCAGCGGGCCGATCCCCAGCCCGTACATGCTCTTCGTGCACGACGTCGCCGCCGCCTGGCGCGACCGCATCCCGGCCGTCGTGCACGTCGACGGCACCGCCCGCATCCAGACCGTGGAGGAGCGCCGCGAGCCGCTCGTCGCGCGGATGCTGAACGCCTTCGAACGGCGCACCGGGCTGCCCGTCGTGGTCAACACCAGCCTCAACACCGCGGGGCGGCCCATGGTCGACGACCCGCGCGACGCGCTGGAGTGCTTCGGCTCCGCCCCCGTGGACCTGCTGGCCATCGGCCCGTTCGCGGTGCGCCGGGGGAAGGCGTTCGCATGAGCGGCGCACCCTCGACCGGTGGCCCCCTGACCGGCTACGCCGTGGTCGTCCCCACCCTCGTGCGCGACACGCTGGCCGACTGCCTGGCCGCGCTGGCGGCCGCGACCGGCCCCGGCCCCGACGAGATCATCCTCGTCGACGACCGGCCCGGCCCGGACGCCGACCCGGACGCGCTGGAACACCCCCTGACCGTCCTCGGCGACCTGCGCGAACGCGCGGTGGTGCTGCGCAGCGGGGGCCGGGGCCCCGCCGCCGCCCGCAACACCGGCATCCGCGCGGTCACCTCGCCCTGGACCGCCTTCCTCGACGACGACGTCCAGGTCGGCCCGCACTGGTGCGACCAACTGGTCCAGGACCTCGCCGAGGCGGCCCCCGACACCGGTGCCGTGCAGGGCGTGATCGCCGTGCCGCTGCCCGGCGAGCGCCGCCCCACCGACTGGGAGCGCGGCACCGCCGGTCTCGCCCGGGCCCAGTGGATCACCGCCGACATGGCCTACCGCACGGACGTGCTCAAGCAGGTCGACGGCTTCGACGAACGCTTCACCCGCGCCTTCCGCGAGGACGCCGACCTCGCGCTGCGCGTCCTCGACGCGGGCTGGCGCATCCGGCGGGGCCGCCGCACCACCCGACACCCCGTACGCGACGCCTCCCGCTGGGCGTCCCTGAAGCAGCAGCGGGGCAACGCCGACGACGCCCTGATGCGGCGGCTGCACGGCCCCGACTGGTGGGCCAAGGCGGTGGCGCCCAAGGGCCGGATCCGACGCCACGCGGCGATCACCACCGCCGGCGCGGCCGCCCTCGCCCTCGCCGCCGCCGGCCGGCCCCGCGCCGCCGCGGCCGCCGGGCTCGGGTGGGCCGCGGGCACTGCCGAGTTCGCCCGGGCCCGCATCACTCCCGGCCCGCGCACCCGCCACGAGGTCACGACCATGCTGGTCACCAGCGCGCTCATCCCGCCCGCCGCGACGTGGCACCGGCTGAGCGGAATGTGGCGGCACCGCCGCGCCCCCGCCTGGCGGGAGGTGGCCGCATGAGCCCCGTCAGGGCCGTGCTCTTCGACCGCGACGGCACCCTCGTCCACGACGTCCCCTACAACGGCGACCCGGAGCGGGTCCGGCCGGTCGAGGGCGCCCGCGAGGCGGTCGCGCTGCTGCGCGCACACGACATCCGCACCGGCGTCGTCACCAACCAGTCCGGCGTCGCCCGCGGCCTCATCAGCGACGCCGACGTCCGCCACGTCAACCGGCGGATCGACGACCTCGTCGGCCCCTTCGACGTCTGGGCGATCTGCCCGCACGGCCCCGACGACGGCTGCCGCTGCCGCAAGCCGCAGCCCGGCCTCGTCCTCTGGGCGGCCGGACGCATCTGCACCGCCCCCGCCGACTGCGTCGTCATCGGCGACATCGGCGCCGACACGGAGGCCGCCGAACGCGCGGGCGCCCACGGCATCCTCGTCCCCAACGCGCAGACCCGCCCGCAGGAGACG
The DNA here is from genome assembly GCF_044762405.1 of Streptomyces sp. NPDC097107. NCBI lineage: Bacteria > Bacillati > Actinomycetota > Actinomycetes > Kitasatosporales > Streptomycetaceae > Streptomyces > Streptomyces sp. NPDC097107. Next base: position 491,831 of record NZ_JBIWEF010000005.1, read on the forward strand.
GCCACCGCGGCCCATGTCGCGCCGGACCTGCTGACCGCCGTACGGGCGGTACTCGCGGGCCCGCCCGAGGGCCGGAACCTCGCGGACGAACGGCCCGTCGGCGCGGCCTTGCGGACGGAGACGGCACCCGTCCCCGCTCCCGAGGCGGCCCCGTCACGTGCCGCCGCAGAAACCCGCGGGAGGCCGCGATGAAGGCACTCGTCACCCGGCTCGACAGTTTCGGCGACGTACTGCTCGCCGGACCCGCCGTGCGGGCCGTGGCCGCCCGGGCCGACCACGTCACCATGTTGTGCGGATCGCGCGGCGCGCCCGCCGCCCGCCTGCTGCCCGGCGTGGACGAGGTGCTGGTGTGGGACGCGCCGTGGGGCGGGTTCCAGCCGCCCGACGTGAGCCGGGCGGACATCGACGCGCTCGCGGACCGGATCGACGCCGACACCGCGCTGATCCTCACCTCCTTCCACCAGTCCCCGCTGCCCACCGCCCTGGTCCTGCGCCTGGCCGGCGTCCGGCACATCGCCGCGGACAGCGTGGACTACCCCGGCGCCCTCCTCGACCTGCGCCACCGGCGCGCCCCGCACGCCCACGAGGCCGAAGCGGCGCTCGACCTCGCCGAGGCGGCCGGGTTCCCCCGCCCCGACGACGGGCGGCTGCGCGTGCGCACGCCGCCCCGCGCCGACGCGCTGACCGGCCCCGGCCCCTACGTCGTGCTCCACCCGGGCGCCAGCGTCCCCGCCCGCGCCTGGAGCCGCGAACGCGCCGCCGAGGCCGTGCGCGAACTCGCCGCCGCCGGGCACCGCGTGCTGGTCACCGGCGGCCCCGACGAACGCGACCTCACCGCCTACGTCGCGGGCGAACACGGCACCGACCTGGGCGGCCGCACCGAGGCCCCGGAACTGTCCGGCGTCCTCGCGGGCGCCGCCGTCGTCGTCACCGGCAACACCGCGCCCGCCCACCTCGCCGCCGCCGTCGGCACCCCGGTCGTGTCCCTGTTCGCCCCCGTCGTACCGGCGGAGCGCTGGCGGCCGTACGGCGTCCCGTACGTCCTGCTCGGCGACCAGGACGCGCCCTGCGCGGACAGCCGGGCCCGGGACTGCCCCGTCCCCGGCCATCCCTGCCTGAACACCGTCACGGCCACCGACGTGGCGGCCGCCGTCGAGAAACTCCTGGGGGAGGCATGAGGATCCTCATCTGGCACGTGCACGGGTCGTGGACCACGGCCTTCGTACAGGGCCCGCACACCTACCTCGTCCCCGTCACCCCGGACCGCGGGCCCGACGGCCGCGGCCGCGCCCGCACCTGGGACTGGCCCGACTCCGTGGTGGAAGTGCCACCGCAGCGGCTGCGGGACGAGCACATCGACCTCGTGATCATCCAGCGCCCGCACGAACTCGCCCTGGTCGACGCGTGGCTCGGCCGCCGCCCCCCGCTGGTGTACCTGGAGCACAACGCCCCCGGCGGGGACGTGCCCGACACCCGCCACCCCGCCGCGGACCTCCCCGACGTCACCACCCTCGTCCACGTCACCCACTTCAACCGGCTGATGTGGGACGCGGGCCCGACGGAGACGACGGTCGTCGAGCACGGCATCGTCGACCCCGGCCACCGCTGGACCGGTGAGCTGGACCGCGCCGCCGTCGTCGTCAACGAGCCGATCCGACGCGGGCGTACGACCGGAACCGACCTGCTCCCCGCGTTCTCCCGCGCCGCCCCGCTCGACGTCTTCGGCATGCGCACCGAGGGACTCGCCGAGCACATCGGCGTCGACCCCGAACGCTGCCGTACACAGGACGTCCCGCAGAGCGACCTGCACACCGAACTGGCCCGCCGCCGCGTCTACGTCCACCCCGTCCGCTGGACCTCCCTCGGCCTGTCCCTCCTGGAGGCCATGCACCTCGGCATGCCCGTGGTCGCCCTCGCCACCACCGAGGTGACCGAGGCCGTGCCTCCCGGCGCCGGAGTGGTCTCCAACCGCATCGACGTACTGACCGACGCCGTACGCGACTTCCTCGCCGACCCGCCGCACGCGCGGACGGCCGGCGACGGGGCCCGTGCGGCGGCCCTGTCCCGCTACGGGCTGTCCCGCTTCCTGGACGACTGGGAGCGGCTGCTGAAGGAGGTGACCCGATGAGGATCGCCATGGTGTCCGAGCACGCGAGCCCCCTCGCCGCGCTCGGCGGCGTCGACGCCGGTGGACAGAACGTCTACGTGGCCCGCCTCACCGAGGAGTTGGCCAAGCGCGGCCACGACGTCACGGTCTACACCCGCCGGGACGCCACCGGTCCGCCCGACCGGGTGCCGCTGCCCGGCGGCGCGGTCGTCGAGCACGTGCCGGCCGGGCCGCCCGCGGTCGTGCCCAAGGACGAACTGTTCCCGCACATGCCCGCCTTCGGCGCCCACCTGGCCCGCGCCTGGGCCCGGGAGACACCCGACGTGGTGCACGCCCACTTCTGGATGTCCGGCATGGCCTCGCAGATCGGCGCCCGGCCGCACGGCGTCCCCCTCGTGCAGACGTTCCACGCCCTCGGCACCGTCAAGCGGCGCCACCAGGGCATGCGGGACACCAGCCCGTACGAGCGCATCGGCATCGAACGACAGCTGGGCCGGGCCTGCGAACGGGTCCTGGCCACCTGCACCGACGAGGTCGTCGAACTCGGCGACATGGGCGTACCGCCCCGGCAGGTGTCCGTCGTCCCCTGCGGTGTCGACGCCGAGCACTTCCACCCCACCGCCGACACCGGCCGCACTCCCGCCCGACGGCAGCGGCACCGCCTGCTCGCCTGCGGCCGGCTCGTGCCCCGCAAGGGCTACGACCAGGCCATCCGCGCCCTGGCCCACGTCCCCGACACCGAACTTCTCATCGCGGGCGGCCCGCCCGCCGGCGGCCTCGACGCCGACCCCGAGGCACAGCGCCTGACCGCGCTCGCCCGCCGCACCGGCGCCGCCGACCGGGTCCGGCTGCTCGGCGCGGTCGATCCCGAGGACATGCCCGCCCTGCTCCGCAGCGCCGACCTGGTGCTGTGCACGCCGGTCTACGAGCCCTTCGGCATCGTGCCGCTGGAGGCGATGGCCTGCGGCGTGCCCGTCCTCGCCACCGACGTCGGCGGCCACCGCGACTCCGTGTCCGACGGGACCACGGGCCGCCTGGTCACCCCGCAGGACCCCGAGGCCATCGCGGACGCCGCCCGCGAACTCCTCGCCGACGAACGGCTGCGCCGCCAGTACGGCAGGAACGGCCGCGAACGCGTCCTGCGGCACTACACCTGGGCGCGCGTCGCCGACGGCGCGGAACAGGTGTACCGCCTGACCCTCGCCGGCCACGCGCTGTCGAAGGAGGTGGCGTGATGACCGTGCACCCGCCCGTCGTCGGGCACTGCGACGAACTCCAGGAGGCGCTGGGGGCATTCCGCGCCTCCGCGCACATCACCGAACGCTGGGGTTCCCGGCTCGCCGCCGTCCTCTCCGGCGGCGGCCGGCTGCTGGCCGCGGGCAACGGCGGCAGCGCCGCCCAGGCGCAGCACCTGACCGCCGAACTCGTCGGCCGCTACCGCGACGACCGCCCGCCGTTCTCCGCCATCGCCCTGCACGCCGACACGTCCTCCACGACCGCCATCGCCAACGACTACGGCGTCGACGAGGTGTTCGCCCGCCAGGTCCGCGCCCACGGCCGCGACGGCGACGTGCTGATGCTGCTGTCCACCAGCGGCGCCAGCGCCAACCTGCTCTCCGCGGCCGACGCCGCCCGCGCGGCCGGCGTGCACGTGTGGGCACTCACCGGCTGCGAGCCCAACCCGCTCATGGCGGGCAGCGACGAGTCCCTGTGCGTGGCAGCCCCCTCGGCGGCCACCGTCCAGGAGATCCACCTGGTCGCCGTGCACATGATCTGCGCGGCCTTCGACGCGGCCCTGGAGCGGGGCGTACGGGGTGCGGGTGGCAAGGGAACGCGGAGGTGACGGTACGTATGGCTGACAGGACCCCCCTGGTCGTGGTCGGCGACGCCCTGCTGGACCGCGACCTGACCGGCTCCGCCGACCGCCTCGCGCCCGACGCGCCGGTCCCGGTCGTGTCGGAGTGCGCCGAGCGCGTACGCCCCGGCGGCGCCGCGCTCGCCGCGTATCTCGCCGCCCGTGACGGCCGCGAGGTCACGCTGATCGCGGGCGCGGGAGACGACCCGGCCAGTCTGGCCCTGCGCGAACTCCTCGCCCCCTGGCTGACCCTGATCGCCCTCCCCCTCACCGGAACGCTGCCCGAGAAGACCCGCGTCCTGGCGCAGGGCCGCCCCGTCGTCCGCCTCGACCGCGGCGCCGGCCGGGCCCGCGAGGCCACGGACGAGGCCCGCGCCGCGCTGCACTCCGCCCGGGCCGTGCTGGTCTCCGACTACGGCCGCGGCACGGCGGACGCCCTGCGGGACGTACTAACCGCGCGCCCGCCGCTGGTCTGGGACCCGCACCCGCGCGGCGGCCCGCCGGTCCCCGGCACCCGGCTGGTGACACCGGCCGAGAAGGAGGCGCACGGCTTCGCACCGCGCGACGGCCACCCGGGCGGGGGACTGCGCGCCGCCGCGCTCAACGCCGCCGCCCTGGTACGGGACTGGCGGGTGGCCGCGGTGACGGTGACCCTCGGCTCCCGGGGGGCCCTCCTCTCCTACGGCGAACACCCCCTGCTCGTCCCCGCGCCCGCCGCCCACCACGGCGACTCCTGCGGCGCGGGGGACCGGTTCGCCGCCACCGCCGCCGGGCTGCTCGCCGACGGTGCGCTGGTGGGGGAGGCCGTCGAGGGCGCGGTGGGCGCCGCGACGGCATTCGTCGCCGCGGGCGGCGCGGGAGCCCTGCCCCCCGCCGGCACGGGCCCCGTGTCACCCTCCTCGCCCGACACCGACGACCCGCACGCCCTGGCCGCCCGCATCCGCGCCCAGCACGGCACGGTGGTCGCCGCGGGCGGCTGCTTCGACCTGCTGCACGCCGGGCACGTCGGCCTCCTCCAGGCCGCCCGGCGGCTCGGCGACTGCCTGGTCGTCTGCGTCAACTCCGACGCCTCCGTCCAGCGCCGCAAGGGCGACGGCCGCCCCGTCAACCCCCTCAGCGACCGCGTCCGCGTGCTGCGCGCCCTGGCCTGCGTCGACGCGGTCGCCGTCTTCGACGAGGACACCCCCGAACGCCTCCTCGGCGACCTGCGTCCCGACGTCTGGGTCAAGGGCGGCGACTACGCCGGCGCGGACCTCCCCGAGGCCGCCCTCCTCCAGGAGTGGGGCGGCCAGGCGGTCCTCCTGCCCTACCTGGACGGCCGCTCCTCGACGGCCCTGATGGCCCGCGCCGCGGAGGGCGTGCGATGACCCACGACCCCCCGACCCCGGCGCGCGGCCGAGCCGCCCCCGCCCCACCGCCCGCCGTCGACCTGCCGACGAACGCCGCCACGTCCCCTGCCTCGACGGGAGACCTTGCGCCTTCGGCGTCCACCGGTGGGTCCGTGACGGGCGGTCCAGTGCCTGCGGTGTCGGTGGGTGGGTCTGTGGCGGGGGGCTTTGTGCCTGTGGTGTCGGCCGGTGGGTCTGTGGCGGGCGGTCCTGTGCCTTTGGTGTCGGTGGGTGGGTCTGTGGCGGGGGGCTTTGTGCCTGTGGTGTCGGCCGGTGGGCCCGTGACGGGTGAACCGGTGCCTTCGGTGTCCGACGGTGGGCCCGTGGCGGCCCGCCTCGCGCCTGCGGCGTCCGCCGGTGGGCCCGTGACGGGCGATCCCGTGCATCCGCCGTCCGGCGGGACGGCGCACCCGCCCGGCGCCGGGCCGGCGTACGCCGCCTCCGACGCGTTGCCGGACAGCGGGCCGGACAGCGGGCCGGACAGCCGGCCGGAGGAGCACGGGGCCGGTGGCGGGGCGCGGCCGCGGGTGCTCGTTCTGCGGGCCCTCGGGCTCGGGGACCTGCTGGCCGGGGTGCCCGCGCTGCGCGCGCTGCGTCGCGCGTACCCGGGGCACGAGTTGGTGCTGGCCACCCCCGCCGAGCTGGCGCCCCTGGTCGACGCGACCGGTGCCGTGGACCGGCTACTGCCCGCCGCCGAGCCCGGCCGTGCCGTCCCGCGCGCCCTCGACTGGACCGGTCCGCCCCCCGGCGTCGCCGTCGACCTGCACGGCAACGGGCCGCCCAGCCACCGTCTGCTGATGGGCCTCGCCCCGCGGAAGCTGCTGGCGTTCGCGCACCCTCAGACGCCGGAGGTGGACGGGCCGCCCTGGTACGCCGAGGAGCACGAGCGCGACCGGTGGTGCCGGCTGCTGCGGGCGTACGGCATCGACGCCGACCCTGCCGACCTGCGGCTGCCGCGCCCGGAGGTACCGTCCCCCGCCCCCGGCGCCGTCGTCCTGCACCCCGGCGCCGGCGCCCCCTCCCGCTGCTGGCCCGTGGAACGGTACGCGGCCGTGGCTCAGACGCTGCGCGCACGGGGGCACCGGGTAGTCGTCACCGGGGGAGCGGACGAGGGAGACCTGGTGGCTCGGCTGGCCAAGCTCGCCGACCTGCCCGACACGGACGTGTTCGGCGGCGGCCTGCTCCTCGACCGGCTCTCCGCCCTGGTGGCCGGCGCCCACGCCGTCGTCAGCGGCGACACCGGCGTCGCCCACCTCGCCGTCGCCCACGCCACGCCCTCCGTCACCCTCTTCGGCCCGGTCCCGCCCAGCCGCTGGGGCCCGCCCGACCACCCCCGGCACCACACCCTGTGGCACCCGGGCCCGGACGGCGACCACGGCGACCCGCACGGCCACGAGACCGACCCCGCGCTGCTGCGGATCACCACCGACGACGTCCTGGGCGCACTCGACGCCCTGGACGCCCTGGGAGAGGCACCATGAACCACGCCACGGACCGCGGTCCGTCCAGCACCCGCGAACGGCACCACGCCGACCCCGCGAAACCCGCCCCCGTCGGCATCGTCATCGCCACCCGCAACCGTTCCGCGAGCCTCGCCGTCACCGTGCGGCACCTGCTCGCGCTGCCCGAGCGGCCCGAGATCCTCGTCGTCGACAACGCGTCCACCGACGACACCCGCGCCATGATGGCCCGCGACTTCCCACAGGTCCGCGTGGTCTCCCTGCCGTTCAACCGCGGCGCCCTCGCCCGCACCCACGGCGTCCGCGCCCTCGACACCCCGTACGTGGCATTCAGCGACGACGACTCGTGGTGGGCGCCCGGCGCGCTCGGCGCCGCCGCCCGGCACTTCGACGAGCACCCCCGGCTCGGCCTGCTCTCCGCGCGCACCCTCGTCGGCCCCGCCGACGCCGCCGACCCCCTCAACGACCTGCTCGCCGATTCCCCCCTCGGCCGGGCCACCGACCTGCCCGGCACCCAGGTGCTCGGCTTCCTCGGCTGCGCCGCCGTCGCCCGCCGTACGGCCTACCTCGACGCGGGCGGCTACCACCCCCTCCTCTTCTTCGGCGCCGAGGAGACCCTCCTCGCCTACGACCTGGCCGCCCGCGGCTGGGGCGTCACGCACTGCCCCGACGTGACCGCCCACCACCACCCGGGCCCCGGCCCCCGCACCGACCGTCCGGCCGTCGTGCGCCGCAACGAACTGCTCACCGCCTGGCTGCGCCGCCCCCTCCCGCACGCGCTCGCCCGCACCCGCGCCCTCGCCGCCGACGCCCGCCGCGACCCGCACGCCCGGCGCGCCCTGCGCGAGACGCTCACCCGCCTGCCCGCCGCCCTGCGTGCCCGCAGGCCCCTGCCCCCGCACGTGGAGCGCGCCGCACGCCTCCTGGACACGGCGAACGGAGGGACGTCATGACCGACACCCGGACCACCGTCGTCGTCATCACCCACAACCGGCGCCCGGAACTCCTGCGTACCCTGGACCGCCTCGCCGAACTCCCCGAGAAACCCCCGGTGATCGTCACCGACAACGCCTCCACCGACGGAACCGCCTCCGCCGTCGCCCGCCACCACCCGCGCGTACGGCTCCTGCGCCCCGGCCGCAACCTCGGCGCCGTCGGCCGCAACCTGGCGGTCCGCCAGGTCCACACGCCCTACGTCGCCTTCTGCGACGACGACTCCTGGTGGGCGCCGGGCTCCCTGGCCGGAGCCGCCGACCTGCTCGACCGGTACCCGGCGGTCGGCTCGGTCACCGCCCGCATCCTCGTCGAACCCGACGGCACCGAGGACCCGATCGTCAAGGAACTGCGCGACTCGCCCGTGCCCCGCCCGGACTGGCTTCCGGGGCCGGCCCTCGGGTCCTTCCTGGCCGCCGCGACCGTACTGCGTACCGACGCCTTCCGCGCCGCGGGCGGCTTCCACCCCAGACTGTGGCTGGGCGGCGAGGAGGAGCTGCTCGCGGCCGACCTGGCGGCGAACGGCTGGTGGCTGACATACGCCGACGACCTGACGATCCATCACCGTCCCTCCGAGGTGCGGGACTCGACGCTGCGGCGGGCGCACGGCATCCGCAACACCCTGTGGTTCACCTGGCTGCGCCGACCGGCCGGCCCCGCCCTGCGCCGCACCCTCCACCTGGCCCGCACGGTCCCGCGCGACACCGCGTCCCTGCGCGCCTTCGCGGAGGCGACGGCCGCCCTGCCGTGGGTGCTGCGCGAGCGCCGGGTGCTGCCGCCGGAGGTGGAGGCCCGCCTGCGCTCACTCGAACCCGCCCAACGCGACTCGACGGCCCGCAGCTACACGGGCTGACGGACGCGGCACGACGCGACGCGCCCGTCCGCCTCCCCGACCCCGCGTCCCCTCTCCTAACCCTCGGTCCACCGGCACAGCAACCGGAACGCCGTGAACAGCGTCACCGGCCACACCGCGGCGAAGGCCCAGATCACACCGGGCTCGGACGTGACGATGCCGGTGACCATGAGGGTGACCGACAGCGCGAACAGCAGCAGGACGGTCAGGGTGCGCGGGCGGTACGCGGCCAGGCGGCCCAGGCCGGGGCGGCGGCCGAGCCGCAGCGTGCGCAGGCGCCTGTCCAGACGGCGGTCGCGGCGCAGCGCCCGTTCGACCTCGTCGAGTACGCGCTGCTCGTGTTCGGGGAGTCGGCCGATGCTCACGATGTCTCCTCCCGGGGGCGGACCGACGGTCCCCCGAGTGCCCGTGCGGTCGGAGAGCTAACCGGCCCTTGGCACCCCCGGCGCCTCCAGTGCCGCCACGAGACCGTCCGCGGCATCCGCGGCCGCGTCCGCCGCCCGGAACCCGGCGCCGATCCGGCGGGCCTCGACCCGCCCGCCGGTCAGACACCAGTCCCACCAGTGCTCCAGCACGTCCTCCGCCAGCCGGTCGGCGGCCACCAGCGCCGGCCAGCCGCAGGCACGGGCCTGCGCCGTCACCTTCGCGCCGCCCGCGACCGGGTCCACCGCCAGCGCCGGCGTCCCGGCCCGCAGCGCGAGGACCAGCCCGTGCAGCCGGTCGGTGACGACCAGGTCCAGCCGGACCAGTACGGCCTCCAGCTGGGCCGGCGTGCCGCACAGCCGCCAGTCGTGCGCGTCGAGCCGCGTCTCCAGTTCCAGCCGGGCACAGTCCTTGCCGGCCAGCCAGCGCGTCAGCCCCGCGGCGACCTCATCGTGCCGCCGCCGGCCCCCGTACTCGTGCTGCCCGTGGGTGAGGACCACCCCGACGACCGGCCGGGCGGGCGACGCGGGTGCGCGGGCCGCGAGATCCAGGGTCGGCACGGCGCCGGCGGCGTCCCGGGCCAGCACCTCGTGGAAGCCCGTGACGGCCGGGGAGGCGGGGTCGACGACCGAGACGCCGACGGCGATCCGCACGCAGTGCGCGAACCGCCGGTGCACCTCCTCGACCTGCGGCCCGTGCGCCGGCCCGCACACGAAGACCAGCCGGGAGTACGCCGCCGGGTCCACGTCCGCGAAGTGCGCACCGTCCGCCCGGAACCCGGGGCTCCATACGACGTCGTACGCGAGCCCCGCGTCCCGCAGCACCTCCTCCACCCGCCGCAGCGCCAGCACGTCCCCGGCGGTCGCCTCCCCGTGCAGAAAGCTGAACCAGCCGGTCACCAGGGTCTTGTCTCGTCCGTGCACAGTGCGCACGGGTGCCCCGCCGGGGGCGCGGCAATCACCGCCGGCGGCCGGTCAGCGCTTGACCACCGACTCGAAGGCGTCGCGCACGTCCGCGTCCGAGGGCGTGACGGCCCCGGCGGTCGGGGGCGAAGGGCGCGGTCGGGACGGACGCTCGTCGTCGAGCCCTTCGACCGCCTCGCCGAGGCGTACAAGGACGAGGTCGCGGCCGAGGGGGAGCGGGCGCCGGCGACGATGCACCCGGGGGGCGGCGTACGACGTCCGCTTCGGGACGGTGCGCGAGTGACCGCGAGTGACGTGGAAAGGGGGCGCTGCGGGCCGCTCGTGGAGGCTCGCAACGCCCCCCGGTCTTTCACCTGAGGGGTGCTCAGGAGATCAGGAGAGCCGTCGGTTCGGGGCTACGAGGTGACCTGCGCGGTCACCAGGTCCGAGAACGTGGTCAGCCGGGAGTAGACACCCGGGTGACCGGCCCGGGCGCAGCCCTCGCCCCAGGAGGTGACGCCGGCCAGGACGCCCCCGACGAGCAGGGGTCCGCCGCTGTCGCCCTGGCAGGTGTCCACACCGCCGGAGGTGTATCCGGCGCACACCATGTCGCTCGCGACGAAGTCGGCGCCGTAGGAGCCGCGGCAGCTCGTGTCCGAGACGACCGGTACGGTCGCGGTCCGCAACTGGTTGGAGGAGCTGCCGTTCTCCCGGGTGGTGCCCCAGCCGAGGACGCGGGCGGTGGTGCCGGCCGTGTAGACGGAGGTGTCGGAGGAGGAGACGTACTTCGCCGGGGTGTACGGCATCGACCTCGACAGGGTCAGCACGGCCACGTCGTCGCCGTTGGTTGCGCCGGTGTAGTCAGGGTGGATCCAGATCCTGCTGACCTGGGCGACCGTACCGTTGCTGCCGTTGAGGTAAGTGCGTCCGCCGACCACGCGCACGCTGCGGGTGGTCTCGCCGACCATGCAGTGGGCGGCGGTGACGACCTTGGTGGGACTGACCAGGGTGCCGCCGCAGAACTGGTCCTGCGAGGCGTCCGTGACCTGCATGACGAACGGATACGCGCTCGTCGTGGTGGTCGAGCCGCCGACGATCGGCTGCGGTGCGGCGACGGCGGAGGGCGCGGCGAGCAGCGCGGTGGCGGCGGCGCCGGCGGTGGCCAGGGCGGCGGCGGCCGATCTGGCGCGGGTGAACCCGAACATGAGTCTCCTCAAGGCGTTGCCGGTGGGGGGTCGCACGGGCGTGGGGGGTGGCACGGGGGTCTCGGGACAGACCCCCGTATGCCCGGGCGAGCGGCACGTGCTCACGCTAGAACCGGCGGTACGGACGGCCCAATGAGGGAAGCCCCTAGGGGAGTCGGGCAGGGAAAACCCTCGGTCCACCGTCGGTAAACCCTGCCCGTCTCGGGCTGGTGAGCCCTGCCCGTCTCAGACTGGGCAGCCCTGCTCTTCTCAGTCGGTGCACCCGCCCATCTCAGGTCGGTGCACCCGCCCTCTCAGTCGGGGCGCCGGCCCGCCGCCAGTCTGACGATGTCGACCCGGGATCGGATCCCGAGTTTGCGGTAGACCCGGGTCAGGGTCGCCTCGACGGTCTTGACGCTGACGAACAGGCGGGCGGCGATCTCCCGGTTGGTCGCACCCTCCATGACGAGCGCGGCCACCTGACGCTCCATCGAGGCGAGCCCCGCCAGAGCGTCCGGCACGGCGGGCGGTGCCGGGGGCGGTCCCGCAGCCTGCGCCGCGACCGCCGCCTCCACCTGCCGCAGCCAGGGCAGCGCCCGGCAGCGCCGGAACAGCCGGGCCGCCTCGTCGTACGACGCCGGTCCGGCCGCCCGCCCCGGCCGTCCGGCGTGCAGCGCCGCCAGCGCGAAGGCCGCCCGCGCCTCCTCCAGGCCGTAGCCCAGCCCGGCGAGCCGCTCCCGCGCCGACGCCAACCGGGTGACGGCGGACCGGTGTTCGCCCCGCGCCGCCCGTACCTGTGCCTCGGCCCGGTCCAGCACGGCGAGCACGCTCTCCCGCCCGAGCCGGAGCGCGTGCGCGCGCGTGACCTCGATGACGTCCTGCGCCTCGGCCGGCTCCCCGGTGCGCACCAGGGCCTCGGCGAGGTCGCCCTGCCACCGGCCGCGCGCCGGGTCGGTGATGCCCGCCCCGGCCTCCAGCTCCCGCACCCGGCGCAGCGCCCGCACGGCCGCCCCGGCGTCGCCCGCCACCAGGCTCGCGTGCCCGAGCGCGGCCAGCGCCCGCGACAGGTACACGGCGTCGCCGTCCTCCTCGGCCCGCCGCACCGCCTCCAGCGCCAGCGCCAGCGCGCGTTCCACGTCACCGCCGGCGGCCTCGGCGAGCGCCGCCTGCATCGCGCCCGCGCCCTCGCCGATGCCCGCGTCCCGCGCCAGCGTCAGGCTCTCCCGGGACAGTTCGAGGGCCCGGCCGCAGTGCCCGGAGTGCAGTTCGGTCTCGGCGAGGAAACGCAGGTAGTGGACCTCGCTCTCGGCCATGCCGCGCCGGCGCACCTCGCGCAGCAGCGCGGTGACGGTGGTCCGGGCCTCGGCCAGCCGGTCGCTCATCACCAGCCACCTGAACCGCGAGGAACCGGCCCCGTTGTGATGGCACGCCACCCGGGGGTCCTGCGGCTCCTCCAGCGCCCGCCGGATGGTCGCCGGAGCGCCCGGATGCCCCATCAGCGTCTCGGCCTGGGCCTGGAACGCGAGCGCGAGCACTTCGGTGCGCCGGTCCCCGGCCCGCGCCGCCAGCCGGGCCGCGTGCGCGGCCTCCTCCCGGCCCTGCGCGAAGTCGCCCTGCACCACCAGGGAGCGCCAGGCCAGCTGGTAGTGGACCAGGGCGAGCAGCCGCGGGTCGTCACCCGCGTCGGCCAGGGCCTGCGGGAAGACGGCGTCGACCTCCCCGATGGCCTGCCCGGCCGCCTCGATCACCACCATCCAGGCGCGTACCCGCTCGCCGGGCACGCCGGTCCGGGTCAGCACCTCGCGGGCGATGTCCCGGGCGAGGTCCGGCTCGCCGGCGGTGATCGCGTCCTCGGCTGCCGTCAGCCGGCGCTCGTCCGGACCGGGGGCGCCGTCCGCCGGGGTGTGCCGGGCCGCGAGCAGCCCCAGCGACGCGGCCACCGACGGCGCCCCGCGGTCCCGGGACAGCGCGGCCGCCTCCGCGAGCCGGGCCGCCACCTCCGGGTCGGTGCCGGTGGTGGCCAGGGCCAGGTGCCGGGCGCGCTCGATCGGGTCAAAGGCCGCCGTGGACAGCGCGGCGTGCGCCGCCCGCCGCTCCGGCGCCGGTGCCTCGGCGTACAGCGCGGCCGAGATCAGCGGGTGTGCGAACCGCACGGTCGGAGCCTCCGGGTCGGTCGCCAGCAGCCCGAGCGCCGCCGCCTGGGCGGTCTCGGCCTCCGCGTTCTCCCGGCCGGCCGCGTGCAGCAGCGCCGGCGTGGGGCGGGCGCCGGCGCTCGCGACCAGGAGGGTGCGCCGCGCCTCGGCCGACAGCATCTCCAGCCGGGACAGGACCAGGGCGCGCAGCGAGGTCGGCACCGGCAGCGGCTCGCCCGGCCGCGGCGGGGTGGGGCTCTCGGCCAGCGCCCGGCCCAGCTCCAGCGCGAACAGGGGATTGCCGCCGCTGGTGCGGTGGATGTCGCGGACGGTGGAGCGGGGCAGGCCCGCGTAGCCGCGTTCGTCGAGCAGCGTCGACACCTGGGCGCGGGTCAGCGGGCCGAGGCGGACCGCCCGGGTGTCCGGCGGGGACGCGCGCAGATGGCGGTCGTACGCCGCGCCCTCGGTCTCCGGCCCCTCCGTCCGCACCGCGCACAGCAGCCGTACCGGGGTGTCGCCCAGGCGGCGGGCGGCGAAGCCGAGGAGTTCCGCGCTGGCCGGGTCGAGCCACTGCAGGTCGTCGGCGACGACGAGGACGGGCCCCTCGGCGGCGAGCGCACGCAGCGCGGAGAGCACGGCCAGGCGCAGCGCGAGACCGTCGCGCTGGAGCGTGGACTCGCCGCGCCCGGTGAGGGCCGACTCCAACGCGGTGCGCTGGGCGGCGGGCAGCCCGTCCGACACGTCGTCCAGGACCAGCCCCAGGAGGTCGGCGAGGGCCAGGAAGGGCAGATGGGATTCGGACTCGGTGGCCGAGCAGCGCAACACGGTGTGGGCGGTGCGGGCATATTCCGCGGCCAGGGCCCGCAGGACGGTCGACTTTCCAATTCCGGCGGGCCCGTGCAGCAGCACACTCCCCCCTCGGGCGAGCTGCTCACGCGCCGCGCCGAACGACTCCTCCCGCCCGATGACCAGGTCGGAACGGCACCCGCCAGACTCCGCGAAGTCCCGTCGCACGGTGACCGCTCCCCTCCGTATGTCGTGTCCCGGCCAATATTAGGCATCGGTCCATCCAATTACGGGGGCGCGAGCAGGTGAGGCGAATAACAAACGGCGGCACCGAAAACAAAGGCCGTGGAAAACAGCGCGATTGCCCGCCCACGACATCGGAACCGCTCCGTGCACGGGCCAGGGGGCGTCGTCCGGATCGGGTCGGCTCCAGGCGACGGCGTGTTGCGGCTGACCCGAGCGGGGTCCGGTGCGTGCGGCCGCAAGGCGGAGGAGGGCGTCAGGGTGGAGCCCTGGCAACCACGACAACGCCGCAGATGGGTGTGGCGGGCGCCGCGACCCCGGCAGGATCCGAACGGCACCCCTTACGGCAGCCACCCCGCCCTGCGCGCCGCGACGACCGCCTCTCCGCGCGTCCGGGCGCCGAGCTTGCGCATGGCCGAGCGCAGGTAGCCCTTGACGGTTTCCGGCCGCAGGCCGAGCCGCTCCGCGGCCGCCGCGTTCGTCGCGCCCGCGGCCACGCAGGCCAGCACGTCCATCTCGCGCGGAGCCGGCCGGGGCCCCTGGGCGGCGGGTCCGTTCCCCACCGCGAGCAGCCCGCACGCGCGCAGCAGTTCGTCCCGCAGCGACGGGTCCGCGATCCTGGGAGCCAGTGCCCGCAGCGCCGCGTGCGCCTCCCGCACCTGTTCCCAGGCCGCGGCGCCCGCGGGGTCGCCCGCCGGCTCCGGCCGGGCCGCCGCGAGCAGTTCACCCGCCTCGTCCCGCAGCACCAGCGCCTGCTCCACGTCCCGCGCCGCCGCCACGGCCGCGCTCAACGTGCGCTCGCCCAGCGGCTGGGCCGTGCGCAGGGCGCCGTACAGCACGCCGCGCACCCGGCGCCGTACGACCACCGGCACCGCCAGCACCGAGCGCAGGCCCTCGGCGGCGACCGGGAGGTCGTACTCGTGGCTGATGTACCGGGAGACGGAGTAGTCCGTCACGGCGCACGGCCGGGTGAGCTCCACGGCCTTGCCGCCCAGCCCGTTGCCCGAGACCACCGCGAGGGCGCTGAGCGCGGCCGTGGCGGTACCGCTCAGCTCGCTGATGCGCACCCGTCGCCGCCCGGACTCCACCAGTCCGCCGAAGGCGACCGGCAGCCCGGTCGTGCGCCGCATCCTCACCAGCGCGTTCCGGATCTCCACCCCGTCGGACGCGTCCACCGCCACTCGTTCCGCCCTCCCTGGGGAATGTCGTTTGGATCTTGCCGGGTTCGCGGGGTCCGGCACGCGGATCTGCGGCGTCGTCGTCGGTTGCCAGGGCTCCGCCCTGACGCCCTCCTCCGCCTTGCGGCCGCACGCACCAGACCCCGCTCGGGTCGGCTGCAAGGCACCGATGCCTGGAGTCGGCCTGATGCGAACGACACCCCCTCGCGCCCGTCCCGGGACGCACACCCCCGTTCGGGGGTAGTGAGACCTGCATCACGGATTAGACGATGGCACAGAGCCGCCCGGCAAGGTTCGGCACGAAGGAGGACAGATGACGACGGCCACGGAGCTGTTCCGCAGCGCACGGGACTTCCTGCTGGAACACCGCGAGGACTACACCGCCGCCCACGAGGGCTTCACCTGGCCCCGCCCGGAGAACTTCAACTGGGCGCTGGACTGGTTCGACGTCATCGCCGACGGCAACGAGCGCACGGCGCTGCACATCGTGGAGGAGGACGGTTCCGAGGTCCGGCTCTCCTTCGCCGAGATGTCCGCACGCTCCGACCGCGTCGCGAACCGGCTGCGCGAGTGGGGCGTCGGACCCGAGGACCGCGTCCTCGTCATGCTCGGCAACCAGGCCGAACTGTGGGAGACGGCGCTCGCGGCGATGAAGCTCCGCGCCGTCGTCATCCCGGCCACCCCGCTGCTCGGCCCCGCCGACCTCCGCGACCGCGTCGACCGCGGCCGGGTGGGCCATGTCGTCGTCCGGGCCGAGGACACCGGCAAGTTCGCCGACGTGCCCGGCGACTACACGCGCGTCGCGGTGGGCGGAGCGACGGAGCCCGGCTGGCGGCGTTACGAGGACGCGTACACGGCCTCCGACGCCTTCACCCCCGACGGCCCCACCGCCGCCGACGCCCCGCTGATGCTGTACTTCACCTCGGGCACGACCGCGCGCCCCAAGCTGGTCGAGCACACCCACGTGTCGTACCCCGTCGGGCACCTGGCGACCATGTACTGGATCGGGCTCAAGCCCGGCGACGTGCACCTGAACATCTCCTCGCCCGGCTGGGCCAAGCACGCCTGGTCGAACCTGTTCGCGCCGTGGAACGCCGAGGCGACCGTCTTCCTGTACAACTACACCCGGTTCGACGCGGCCCGGCTGATGGCCGAGATGGACCGGGCCCGGGTGACCACCTTCTGCGCGCCGCCGACCGTGTGGCGCATGCTCATCCAGGCCGACCTCACCCAGCTCGCCTCCCCGCCGCGCGAGGTCGTCGCCGCCGGTGAGCCGCTGAACCCCGAGGTGATCGAACAGGTCCGTCGCTCCTGGGGCAGGACCATCCGGGACGGCTTCGGACAGACCGAGACCGCCGTCCAGGTCTCCAACAGTCCCGGCCAGGTGCTCAAGACCGGTTCCATGGGCCGCCCCAGCCCCGGCTACCGCGTCGAGCTGCTCGACCCGGTCACCGGCGCGCCCGGCGTGGTCGAGGGCGAGATCGCCCTCGACCTGTCCGACCGCCCCGTCGGCCTGATGACCGGCTACCACGGCGACCCCGACCGCACCGCCGAGGCGATGGCCGGCGGCTACTACCGCACCGGCGACATCGGCGCCCGCGACGCCGACGGATACCTGACGTACGTCGGCCGCAGCGACGACGTCTTCAAGGCCTCCGACTACAAGATCTCCCCGTTCGAGCTGGAGAGCGCGCTGCTGGAGCACGCGGCGGTCGCCGAGGCCGCGGTCGTGCCCGCGCCGGACGAGCTGCGCCTCGCGGTGCCGAAGGCGTACGTCGTCCTGGCGGCCGGCTGGGAGCCGGGCCCGGACATCGCGAAGGTGCTGTTCGAGCACTCCCGCGAGACCCTCGCCCCCTACAAGCGCGTCCGCCGCCTGGAGTTCGGCGAGCTGCCCAAGACCGTCTCCGGCAAGATCCGCCGCATCGAACTGCGCGAGGCGACGGCGGCGGGTTCGGACGCCGAGTACCGCGAGGAGGACTTCCGGTGAACTCGTACACCCACGGGGTCGGCGACACCCCGCTGCTCGACGACACCATCGGCGCCAACCTGGACCGCGCGGTCGCGGCCTGGCCGGACCGCGAAGCGCTGGTCGACGTGGAGACCGGGCGGCGCTGGACGTACGCCCAGTTCGCCGCCGACGTCGACGAGTTGGCGTACGCGCTGCTCGCGAGCGGGATCTCCCGGGGCGACCGGGTGGGCATCTGGGCGGTCAACTGCCCCGAGTGGGTGCTCGTCCAGTACGCGACCGCCCGTATCGGCGCGGTCATGGTGAACATCAACCCGGCCTACCGCACCCATGAGGTCGAGTACGTCCTCAACCAGGCCGGTGTCTCACTCCTGGTCGCCTCCCTCAGCCACCGGACGAGCGACTACCGGGCGATGGTCGGGCAAGTACGGAACAGGTGCCCGCGGTTGCGGGAGACGGTGTTCATCGGGGACCCGAGCTGGGAGGCGCTGACCGCGCGCGGGACGCCGGTGCCGTTCGAGGAGCTGTCCTGCGACGACCCCATCAACATCCAGTACACCTCCGGGACGACGGGCTTCCCGAAGGGGGCGACGCTCTCCCACCACAACATTCTCAACAACGGTTACTTCGTCGGGGAGTTGGTCGCCTACGACGAACAGGACCGAATCTGCGTCCCGGTCCCGTTCTATCACTGCTTCGGCATGGTGATG
Organism: Streptomyces sp. NPDC097107; assembly: GCF_044762405.1. Taxonomy (NCBI): domain Bacteria; kingdom Bacillati; phylum Actinomycetota; class Actinomycetes; order Kitasatosporales; family Streptomycetaceae; genus Streptomyces; species Streptomyces sp. NPDC097107. The sequence continues at coordinate 510,011 of NZ_JBIWEF010000005.1, forward strand.
GGCAATCTCGCCGCCACGTCCCACGGCGCCTGCATGGTGATCCCGGCCCGCTCGTTCGACCCGAAGGCCACGCTGGAGGCCGTCCAGCGGGAGCGCTGCACCTCTCTGTACGGCGTCCCCACCATGTTCATCGCCGAGCTGGACCTCCCCGACTTCGCCTCCTACGACCTCACCTCCCTGCGCACCGGCATCATGGCCGGCTCGCCCTGCCCGGTGGAGGTCATGAAACGGGTCGTCGCCGAGATGCACATGGAGCAGGTCTCCATCTGCTACGGCATGACCGAGACCTCCCCGGTCTCCCTCCAGACCCGGATGGACGACGACCTCGAACACCGCACCGGCACCGTCGGCCGCGTCCTGCCCCACATCGAGGTCAAGGTCGTCGACCCGGTCACCGGCGTGACCGTGCCGCGCGGCGACGCCGGCGAGCTGCGCACCCGCGGCTACAGCGTGATGCTCGGCTACTGGGAGGAGCCCGAGAAGACCGCCGAGGCGATCGACGCCGGCCGCTGGATGCACACCGGCGACCTCGCGGTGATGCGCGAGGACGGCTACGTGGAGATCGTCGGCCGCATCAAGGACATGATCATCCGGGGCGGCGAGAACATCTACCCGCGCGAGGTCGAGGAGTTCCTCCACGCCCACCCGGAGATCGCGGACGTCCAGGTCGTCGGCGTACCGCACGAGCGCTACGGCGAGGAGGTCCTCGCCTGCGTCATCCCGCGCGACGCGGCGGACCCGCTCACCCTGGAGGAGCTGCGCGCCTACTGCGAGGACCGGCTGGCCCACTACAAGGTGCCCAGCCGCCTTCGGATCCTCGACTCCTTCCCGATGACCGTCTCCGGGAAGGTGCGCAAGATCGAGCTGCGGGAGCGGTACGGCGCGTAGGGCGCACCGGGTGGGGGATCAGCCGGCCGTGGCGTCCAGCGCCACGGCCTGCGCGTTGACCGGGCGCGGCACACCGGCGGGGTCGAGGACGAAGAGCGCGACGCCCAGCGGATCGGCGCGGGCGCGGGCCTCCTCGGCGTACCCGGCGAGGGAGAAGTAGGCGCAGGTCGCGGACTCCGCCATGGCGGTCAGCCACAGGCACTCCACGTCCCGCGCCGAGGCCGGTCCCACCGTCGGATCCACCTGGACGACGATGCCGGGCGCGGCCAGCCCGATGCCGGACACGGGCCGCTGCTCGGCGCGGCGGACGTCCCGGTGGCCCAGCCCGCGCAGATACAGGACGGCGGCGGTGACCGCGTCGCGGGCGGTGCGGACCGGGACGGCCCGGTGGGCCGGGACCCGCGACCCGGCGGTGCGCCCGGACCGGGCGGTGGCCGCGCGGTCCACCGGCACGCACAGCACCGTCCCGCACGAGCAGCCCAGCTCCGGCCGCGGCCACCGGCTCTCGGTCCCGCAGGCCGCGCAGCGCACGCCGATCCACTCCTCGTCCCACGTCCGGTGGGTGACCGCGGTCGGAGACCCCGCGCGGATCGAGCGCCGGGGCGACGGGAGTTCCGCACGCACAGGGATACGACGGTGCCGTGTAGCGGTGCTGGCGCCCACAGGCGGTGCAGCACACCGAGATGGTCTCGGACATGGCCCCCATCGTCCTCTCTTGACGGCCCTCCGCTGCCCACTTACATTACTTCCAGATCGTAGAAAACAAATTTCGCTATACGGAAGTTGCTACGGAAGAGCTCACCGCGGGGCGCGACGGGCGTGCGAATCCGAAAGCCGGAGCAGGAGTACTCGATGGCTCGTATGACCGCTGCCCGAGCGGCAGTTGAGATCCTCAAGCGCGAAGGCGTCACCGACGCGTTCGGTGTGCCGGGCGCGGCGATCAACCCCTTCTACGCGGCGCTCAAGGCATCCGGCGGCGTGAACCACACCCTCGCCCGCCACGTCGAGGGCGCCTCGCACATGGCCGAGGGTTACACCCGGACCCACCCCGGCAACATCGGTGTCTGCATCGGCACCTCCGGCCCGGCCGGCACCGACATGATCACCGGCCTCTACTCGGCGATCGGCGACTCGATCCCGATCCTGTGCATCACCGGCCAGGCGCCGACCGCGGTGATCCACAAGGAGGACTTCCAGGCCGTCGACATCGCCTCCATCGCCAAGCCGGTCACCAAGATGGCCGTCACCGTCCTGGAGGCCGCGCAGGTCCCCGGCGTCTTCCAGCAGGCGTTCCACCTGATGCGCTCCGCCCGGCCCGGCCCGGTCCTGATCGACCTGCCGATCGACGTCCAGATGACGGAGATCGAGTTCGACCCGGACACCTACGAGCCGCTCCCGGTCTACAAGCCGGCCGCGAGCCGCGCCCAGATCGAGAAGGCCATCGGCCTGCTCAACGCCTCAGAGCGCCCGCTGATCGTGGCCGGCGGCGGTGTCATCAACGCCGACGCCGCCGACCTGCTCGTGGAGTTCGCCGAGCTGACCGGCACCCCGGTCGTGCCGACCCTGATGGGCTGGGGCCTGCTGCCCGACGACCACGAGCTGAACGCCGGCATGGTCGGCCTCCAGACCTCGCACCGCTACGGCAACGCGACGTTCCTGGAGTCCGACTTCGTCCTCGGCATCGGCAACCGCTGGGCCAACCGCCACACCGGCAAGCTCGACGTCTACACCGCCGGCCGCACGTTCGTCCACGTCGACGTCGAGCCGACCCAGATCGGCAAGATCTTCGCCCCGGACTACGGCATCGCCTCCGACGCGAAGGCGGCCCTGGAGCTGTTCGTCGAGGTGGCGAAGGAGCTGAAGGCGGCCGGCGGGCTGCCCGACCGCTCCGCGTGGGCCGCCTCCGCGCAGGAGAAGAAGGCGACCCTCCAGCGCCGTACCCACTTCGACGACATCCCGATCAAGCCGCAGCGCGTCTACGAGGAGATGAACAAGGCCTTCGGCCCGGAGACCCGGTACGTCTCCACCATCGGCCTCTCCCAGATCGCCGGCGCCCAGATGCTGCACGTCTACCGCCCGCGGCACTGGATCAACTGCGGCCAGGCCGGCCCGCTCGGCTGGACCGTCCCCGCCGCGCTCGGCGTCGCCAAGGCCGACCCGGACGCGCAGGTCGTGGCGCTCTCCGGCGACTACGACTTCCAGTTCATGATCGAGGAACTGGCCGTCGGCGCGCAGCACAAGATCCCGTACGTCCACGTCCTGGTCAACAACTCGTACCTGGGCCTGATCCGCCAGGCGCAGCGGGCGTTCGAGATCGACTTCCAGGTCAACCTGGAGTTCGAGAACATCAACTCGCCCGAGCTGGGCGTCTACGGCGTCGACCACGTCAAGGTCGCCGAGGGCCTCGGCTGCAAGGCGATCCGGGTGACCGACCCGGGTGAGCTGGGCGCGGCCCTGGAGCAGGCCAAGAAGCTCGCCGCCGAGCACCGGGTGCCGGTCGTGGTCGAGGCGATCCTGGAGCGCATCACCAACATCTCCATGTCGGGCACCAACGACATCGGCAACGTCGTGGAGTTCGAGGAGCTGGCGACCGAGCCGGGGCACGCCCCGACCGCCATCCGGACGCTGAAGGCCTGACCCGCGCGCAGCACCCCTGGAGCGGCCCGTTCCTGACGGACGGGCCGCTCTCTCGCGTGCCCTGCCGCGCTTCCCGCTCAGTCGCCGCCGCCACCTCCGCCCCCGCCGCCGCAGTAGTACGCCATGCCGCCTCCGAAGCCGCTTCCGCGTTCGGGCGGTGAGTGCTCGAGCAGGCCCTTGTCCGTCGCTTCCACCCGGTCGCCGAGCCCGGCCCGCAGAGCGAAGCGGGGCAGCAGGACGCGCAGGGCGGCCACGTCGTGCAGGGCGACGGCGAGCAGCCTGTCGTCGGCCGTCAGACCGCGTCGGCTCGTGGGCAGCGGGTGCGCCTCCCGCAGCGCCCGCACCCGGCGGCGGGCGGCACGGTTCGGACCGAGCAGCGGGTAGCGCAGCAGCCCGGCCTCCGACAGGGGGAGGCGCATCAGCGCCACCGCCAGGCGGACGTCCGGGTGCCGGGTCAGTCTCCTTGGCGCGAGGGGCTCGTGGAGGCAGCCCCACAACGCCTCCGACAGGGGCGGGAGGGGCACCGCGGCCGCCCCCGGGCACGACGACAGGGCCTTTACGGTGCCGGGTGGGCCGGCGTCCAGGGCGCCGCGCAGATACAGGTCCACCACGGCGACGGTCACGGCGGCGCGGGGGCCGCCGCGGAGCAGCGCGACCTCGTGCGGTGCGAGCCGGACCGTTCCGTCGTCGTGCCTGCCGTCGTCCCTGTCGTCGCCCATGGGACCACCCCCGAGAGCACCCCGTGTGCCCGGGGTTGTGCCCGCTGCCGGGGGCGCGTACGCGCGTTCAGCCCTCGTGGTGCTCATGGTGCTCGTGCAGTCCCGGCCAGTCGTCCGGGCCGCCGCCCTGCCACTCGACCAGCTCACTCTCCGCCACGTCGGTCACGTACAGGTCGGCCAGCCGCAGCAGCTCGGCGACGTCGTCGACGTGCGAGGCGACCCCCAGGGTCTCCTCGCCGGAGGTGACCCGGCGGGACCCGTCGAGGGCGGGGGAGTGGACCACGACGTGCGGACGCTCAGATGGGTGTGCCATGCCTTCAGGCTGCTGCGCGGGCAGCCGTTGCGCACCCCGGCGAACGCCGAGAAGCGCCGGATGCGGGACCGTCCGCATCCGGCGCTCTCAGCCGGTGAAGGTTCTCCAGGTGCTGTCACGTGGTGTCCGTCCGACAGCGCGAGGCTGGGCGCGACAGGTCGTTCGCGCCGCCGGACGGAGTTCCTGGGCCCCTTCTCGCGAAGGGGCGGGTGGTGGCTGGGACCGCGGCGGTGCGACGGGTCCGGAACACCTCTCCCCTCAGGTCGTAGGAGAAGCTTCCGGGCCCTTCACCACCGCACTGGCTCGCAGGCCGCCGCGGTCCTCGCCCTGCCCGCGCCGGCACCGGGCGGCCACCCCTCATCCGGGTCGCTCCGGTGCCTGCGCGGGCCGCGCGCACGGCCCCGGCCTCCCCGCCGGGTCCCGCGCGCGAGCTGGTGGATCAGTCCTCGCGCAGGGCGCGGACCGCCTCCTCCACGCGCTTGCCGTACTCCGGGTCGGCGGCGTGGAAGTGCGCGAGGTTCTTCTCGACCACGTCATTGCGGGAGACCTGGGACAGGCCGCCGGCGATGTTCGCGATCAGACGCTTCTTCTCGTCCCCGGTCATCAGGCGGAACAGCTCACCGGCCTGGAAGAAGGGGTCGTCCTTGGTGTGCTGCGGCGCCTCGTGGGTGCCGGTGTGGCCGGACACCGCGAGCGGGGCGGCCAGCGGGCGGCCGGTCTCGACCGGGCCGTCGTAGGAGTTCGGCTCGTAGTTCTTGGCGTCACGGCCCTGCGAGTTGGACGCCATCAGGCCGTCGCGGCCGTAGTTGTCCGCGCCGCCGGGCACCGCCTTCGGCGCGTTCACCGCGAGCTGGGTGTGGTTGACGCCCAGGCGGTAGCGGTGCGCGTCCGCGTAGGCGAACAGTCGGCCCTGGAGCATCTTGTCGGGGGAGGGGCCGATGCCCGGAACGAAGTTGTTCGGGGAGAACGCGGCCTGCTCGACCTCGGCGAAAACGTTGTCCGGGTTGCGGTCGAGGACCAGCCGGCCCACGCGGCGCAGCGGGTAGTCGCCGTGCGGCCACACCTTGGTCACGTCGAACGGGTTGAAGCGGTAGTTCGCCGCCTCGGCCACCGGCATCAGCTGCACGTGCAGGGTCCAGGACGGGTACACGCCCCGCTCGATCGCCTGCACCAGGTCCGTCTGGTGCGAGGTCGGGTCCTGGCCCGCCAGCTCCGCGGCCTCGTCGGCGGTCAGGGTGCGGATGCCCTGGTCGGTCTTGAAGTGGTACTTGACGAAGAAGGACTCGCCCTTGGCGTTCGTCCACTGGTAGGTGTGCGAGCCGAAGCCGTCCATGTGGCGGTACGACGCCGGGATGCCGCGGTCGCCCATCAGCCAGGTCACCTGGTGCGTGGCCTCGGGGGAGTGCGCCCAGAAGTCCCAGACGTTGTCCGGCTCCTGACGGCCCGAGAACGGGTCGCGCTTCTGCGAGTGGATGAAGTCGGGGAACTTGATCGGGTCCTTGATGAAGAACACCGGGGTGTTGTTGCCGACGAGGTCGTAGTTGCCCTCTTCGGTGTAGAACTTCAGCGCGAAGCCGCGCGGGTCGCGGACCGCGTCCGCGCCGCCCAGCGAGTCGGCCACGGTGGAGAAGCGCAGGAAGACCTCGGTGCGCTTGCCGACGGTGTTCAGGAAGTCGGCGTGCGTGTAGTCGGTGACGTCGTCGGTCACCTCGAAGTGGCCGTAGGCGCCGGAACCGCGGGCGTGCACCACGCGCTCCGGGATGCGCTCGCGGTTGAAGCGGGCCAGCTTCTCGATGAGGTGCTGGTCCTGGATCAGGAGGGGGCCGCCGATGCCGGCGGAGGCGGAGTTCTGGTTGTCTGCGACCGGGGCGCCGGACTCCGTGGTGAGAGTCCGCGTCGTGAGCACGCGCTGCGACATCGGGGACCTTCCGTGCGAGTGGTCAGCGGAAAACTGTTTCCGCTTCGTGGAGCCTAAGTTCGGGTGACATGCACGTCAACAGTCTGTTGAAGTGGGTTCCGGGTGGCGCCGCCGCTCGGGCGCGACAGGACAGGTGTCAGCGACGGCGCCACCCGGAGGTCTCATGAGGTGCCCGCGGTCAGACCTGGGCGCCGGACAGGCGCTCCACGGCCCGCAGCAGGGCCGAGTGGTCCAGGCCGCCGTCACCCTGGGCGCGCAGCGAGGCGACCAGCTGGGCGACCGTGGCGCCGACCGGCAGTGCGGCACCGACGTTGCGGGCGGCGTCGGTGACGATGCCCATGTCCTTGTGGTGCAGGTCGATGCGGAAGCCCGGCTTGAAGTCGCGGCCCAGGAAGTTGTCCTTCTTCCGGGTCAGCACGGTCGAGCCGGCCAGGCCGCCGTTGAGGACGTCGAGGGCGGCCTTCAGGTCCACGCCCGACTTCTCCAGGAAGACCACGGCCTCGGCGCACGCCTGGATGTTCACGGCGACGATCAGCTGGTTGGCGGCCTTCACGGTCTGGCCCGAGCCGTGCGGACCGCACAGCACGATGGTCTTGCCCAGCGCCTCCAGGAGCGGCCTGGCCTCGTCGAAGTCGGCCTGCTCACCGCCGACCATGATGGACAGCACGGCCTCGATGGCACCGGCCTCGCCGCCGGAGACGGGGGCGTCCAGGACGCGGATGCCCTTGTCCTTCGCGGCCTTCGCCAGGTCGACCGAGGTCTGCGGGGTGATGGAGGACATGTCGACCAGCAGCGCGCCGGACTTCGCGTTCTCCAGGATGCCGTCGGGGCCGTAGGCGATGGCCTCGACCTGCGGCGACGCGGGCACCATGGTGACGACGACGTCCGCGTCGCGCACGGCCTCGGCGATGGAGCCGGCCACGGTGCCGCCGGCGGCGGACAGACGGTCCAGCTTCTCCTGCTCCAGCGTGAAGCCGGTGACCTGGTAACCCGCCTTGATCAGGTTCTCCGACATGGGGGATCCCATGATGCCGAGACCGATCCAGGCGACCTTGGGAAGCGTGCTCATGATGGATGCCTCTCTGAAAATCTCTGGAAAGTTCCTGCGGTAAGGCGCTCAGCGGGCCGCGCGGGCCTGGGCGGGCAGCCAGGAGAAGGCCTCGGTGCTGGGGTTGTCGCCCGGCTTGTACTCAAGGCCGACCCAGCCGTCGTAACCGGCCTTCTCCAGCTGGTCGAGCAGCTCCTCCAGTGGAAGGGAGCCCGTGCCCGGGGCGCCGCGGCCGGGGTTGTCGGCGATCTGCACGTGGCCGGTCCTCGCGGCGTACTGCTCGATCACCCGCGGCAGGTCCTCGCCGTTCATGGACAGGTGGTAGAGGTCCATGAGGAACTTGGCGTTGCCGAGTCCGGTGGCCTCGTTGACCTTGTCGACGACCTCGATCGCGGCCGGCGCCGAGACCAGCGGGTACAGCGGCGACTCGGGCTTGTTGAGCGCCTCGACCAGCAGGATCGCGCCGATCCGGTCGGCCGCGCGGGCGGCGAGGACCAGGTTCTCCAGCGCGAGCCTGTCCTGCTCGGCCGGGTCCACGCCCTCGACGCGGTTGCCGTACAGGGCGTTGAGCGCCGTGCAGCCCAGCGCCTTCGCGAAGTCGGCGGCCACGTCGATGTTGGCGCGGAACCGGTCCGACTCCTCGCCGGGGACCGACAGGGCGCCGCGGTCGGGGCCCGGCAGCTTCCCGGCGTAGAAGTTCAGCCCGGTGAGCTGGACGCCCGCGTCCTCGATGGCCCTCTTCAGGCCGTCGAGCTCGGACTGCTCGGGGGTGGGCGAGTCGATCCAGGGCCACCACAGCTCGACCGCGGTGAAGCCGGCCGCGGCGGCGGCCGCGGGACGCTCCAGGAGCGGGAGTTCCGTGAAGAGGATCGACAGGTTGACGTTGAAGCGCTGATCTGCGAATCCCATCGGGTGCCGCGCTCCCTTCCGTTCGATCATGTTCCGCATTACGGAAGTTCGTTTCTGCTTAATGGAAGATTGCCGTCGGTCGGCGGAGCTTGTCAAGAGGGGGCGGCGGAAACGGTCACCGCGCGTTAGGTTGACCGGGTGCGATTGAGAGTGGAGTTCACGACCGAGCCCTTCGACCTGGAAGAGGCGCCCGCGCACGCGGTGGTGGCCCGGGAGGTCGTCGAGGCCGCGGAGCTGGACGAGGTCGACGTCGGCCCGTTCGGCAACACCGCCGAGGGCGGTGCCGACGCGGTACTCACCGCCGTGGACGCGCTGCTGCGCCGGTCCCTGGAGGCGGGCGCCACCCGGATCTCGCTCCAGGTGAACGTGGTCGAGGAGAGCGCGGGCGGAGAGGGCGAGCGGTGACCGGGCCGGGGGAGGAGCCCTTCATCGCGGCCGTGAAACCCCTGGTCGACGCCATCGGCGGCGAGATACTCCCGCCGGACGAGGCCGGCCAGGACGACGTGGTGCTCTCCTGGGAGGGCGCCGACGTCGTCGCCGTACGCCTGCCGCAGCTCGCCGACTCCCTGGACCACATCCTGGCCGCCATGGAGCGCCGGGAGGGCAGGCCGCTGGCCGAGCTCGACCGGCGGAGCAAGCAGCAGGTCGTGCGCACCCTGGAGGCGCGCGGCGCCTTCTCCGTGCGGCACGGCGTGGAGACCGTCGCCGGCGCACTCGGTGTCAGCCGGTTCACCGTGTACAACTACCTCAACCGCGAGAAGGGTGCCTGACCGGAGAACCGCGCCTGACCAGGCACAACCTCATGAACGGCGAGCCGCCGCCCGGTTACCGGGCGGCGGCTTTCGTTACCCCGAATTTTCAACAAAGTGTTGACGGCTTGTTTCCGAGGGCGTTAGCTATCGGCACGCCCGTTCAGCACAAGGCCACGGAGGCTCCCGTGACGTCCACTTCCACGTCGGGCCTGGCCCGTTTCAACACCCTCGAGGAGTCCGCGGCGCTCGCGGAACTCCACGAGGCGTGTGCCTCCACGGCGTGGGCCCGGCAACTGCTCGCCGCCCGCCCCTTCGCCACCTCCGAGGACCTGTACACCGCCAGTGACGCCGCCATGGCCGAGCTGACGGCGGACGACCTCGCGGAGGCGATGGCCGGGCATCCGCCGATCGGACGCCCCAAGCCGGGCGACCCGACCTCGTCCCGCGAGCAGGCGGGGATGGCCGGCGCCGCCGAGAAGCTCAAGGCGGAGATGCTCGAACTCAACCTCGCCTACCAGGAGAAGTTCGGCCACGTCTTCCTCATCTGCGCCACCGGCCGGACCGGCGAGCAGATGCGGGACGCGGCTGCGGAGCGGATCGGCAACTCGCCCGAGCAGGAGCGCGAGATCGTCCGCACCGAACTGGGGAAGATCAACCGCATCCGCCTGAACCGACTCGTCGAACAGGACGCCTGACCATGAGCACCAGCACCACCGCCTCCGTGTCCACGCACATCCTGGACACCAGCGTCGGCCGCCCCGCCGAAGCCGTCGCCGTCCGACTCGCCGCCCGGGCGGGCAGCGAGTCGGACTGGCAGGCGCTCGGCGGCTCCGCGACCGACGCCGACGGCCGGTGCAAGGACCTCCCGGCGCTGCCGGAGGGCACCACACACGTACGGCTCGACTTCGACACCGAGACGTACTTCGCCAAGAAACAAGCCGCGGCCCAGCAGGACGCCCCCGCGCTCCGGGACAGCGAGAACGGCCGGCCGGTGTTCTTCCCCGAGGTCACCATCACCTTCGCGGTGGTGCCCGGGGAGCACTACCACGTTCCGCTGCTGCTCAACCCGTTCGGCTACTCCGTTTACCGAGGGAGCTGACCGACACATGACCCGTTTCGTCCTGGGACAGAACCAGTACGGCAAGGCAGAGAACCGCGTTGTCAAGATCACGCGTGACGGCGACACGCACCACATCAAGGACCTGAACGTCTCCGTCGCCCTCTCCGGCGACATGGAGGAGGTCCACCGCAGCGGGTCCAACGCGAACGTCCTGCCGACCGACACCACCAAGAACACGGTGTTCGCCTTCGCCAAGGAGCACGGGATCGAGAGCGCCGAGGACCTCGGCGTCAAGCTCGCCCGCCACTTCGTGGACAACAACGAGCCCATCCACCGGGCCCGCATCCGCGTCGAGGAGTATGGCTGGGAGCGGATCGAGACCTCCAAGGGCGGCGCCCGCTTCGTCGGCTCGGAGGAGATCGCCCACTCCTTCGTCCGCACGGGCCAGGAGACCCGCGTCGCGGAGATCACCTACGACGGCCACGGCATCCAGGTGCTCTCCGGCTTCAAGGACCTGACCGTCCTGAACTCGACCAACTCCGAGTTCTTCGGCTACCTGAAGGACAAGTACACCACCCTCAAGGAGGACTACGACCGGATCCTCGCCACCACCGTCTCCACCTGGTGGCGGCACAACTGGGACGGCGCCGACTCGCACGCCCCGGACTGGGACCGCTCGTACAACGGCGTGCGCAAGCACGCACTCCAGGCCTTCGCCGAGACCTACTCGTACTCGCTCCAGCAGACCCTCTTCGAGATGGGTGTGCGGGTGCTGAACTCCCGCGACGAGGTGGACGAGATCCGCTTCTCGATGCCCAACAAGCACCACTTCCGCTCGGACCTGTCGCCCTTCGGGATCGACAACGAGGCCAAGGACGGCGCCGTCTACTACGCCGCCGACCGTCCGTACGGCCTGATCGAGGCCACCATCCTGCGGGACGGTGCCGAGCAACTCATCCCGGTCGACATGACCAACCTCTGACGCGGACAGCGCGCCCCCGGCCGTCCATCCGGACCCGGGGGCGCGCCACACCGGAGGAAACAACATGGCACTGCCTGCGAAAGGGCCCGTCACAGGCCCGGGTTCCACCCCGCCGGTGCACAAGGAGGACGCCGTCACGTCCGTGCACCCGGTGGACGAGAAGCTCCACCCCTCGCGGCTCGTCCCCGCCGCGCTCCAGCACATCGCCGCCATGTACGCGGGCGTTGTCACTCCTCCGCTCATCATCGGCCAGGCCTGCGGACTCGACCTCGAGGGCCGTACCCGGCTGATCGCCGCGAGCCTGCTCATCGCGGGCGTCGCGACCCTGCTCCAGACCCTCGGCGTCAAGGGCTTCATCGGCAACCGCCTGCCCTTCGTCAACGCCGCCTCCTCGGCCGGCATCGCGCCGATCCTCGCCATCGCCGAGACCAACGGCGACGGCCGCCAACTCCCCGCCATCTACGGCGCGGTGATGGTCGCCGGTGTCTTCTGCCTCGCCATCGGCCCGTTCTTCGGCAGGCTGCTGCGCTTCTTCCCACCGCTGGTCACCGGCGTCGTCATCACCCTCATCGGCGTCACGCTGATGCCCGTCCCGGTCGGCTGGGCCCAGGGCGGCGACAAGGCCGCCGCCGACTTCGGCTCGATGCGCAACCTCGCGCTCGCCGCCTTCACCCTCGGCGTCATCCTCGTCATGCAGCGCTTCGGCAAGGGGTTCCTCAAGCAGGTCGCCCTGCTCTTCGGACTGCTCATCGGCACCCTGGTCGCCATCCCCGCCGGCATGGCGGACTTCAGCGCCCTGAAGTCCGCCCCGGTCGCCGCGCTGCCCACGCCCTTCGCCTTCGGCGCCCCCGAGTTCCAGCCCGCGGCCATCCTGTCGCTGTGCATCGTGATGCTGGTCCTGATGACCGAGTCCAGCGCCGGCATGCTCGCCCTCGGCGAGATCTGCGACCGCCGCGCCGACTCCGAGGTCATCACCCGCGGCCTGCGCACCGACGGCCTCGCCACCATGATCGGCCCCGTCTTCGGCGGCTTCCCCACCTCCGCCTTCGCCCAGAACGTCGGCGTCGTCTCCCTCACCCGGGTACGCAGCCGCTACGTCGTCGCCGTCGCCGGCGCCACCCTGCTGGTCCTCGGCGCCTTCCCGGTCCTCGGCGCGGTCGTCTCCCTGGTCCCGATGCCGGTCCTCGGCGGTGCGGGAATCGTGCTCTTCGGCTCGATCGCCGTCAGCGGCATCCGTACGCTGTCCGAGGCCGGTCTCGACGACAGCTCCAACATCATCCTGGTGGCCGTGGCGCTCGGCGCCGGCATCATCCCGCTGGCCGCGCCGACCTTCTACGCCGAGTTCCCGGCGTGGGCCCAGACCGTCCTCGGCTCCGGCATCAGCGCCGGTGCGCTCGTCGCGGTCTCGCTCAACCTGTTCTTCCACCACCTCGGCACCCGGAGCCCCCAGACGGTTCCGGCACTCAAATCCTCCTAGGGTCCTGCCGTGCCCTCCCCGTGGGTACTCACTCCCGCCCATGGGCCGCACTGAAAGAGAAGGAAGCAGCATGGCAGCATCATCGGCAGCCGAGCGCGTGGCCGAGCGCGTGGTCATCGAGAACTGCGCGATCGCCACGGTGGACGCGGGCGACACCGAGATCGCCTCGGGCCACCTGGTACTCGCCGGCAACAGGATCGAGTCCGTCGGCGCGGGACAGGCACCCCAGGGCCTCGAGAACGTGGTCCGCCGGATCGACGCGACCGGCCACCTGGTCACGCCCGGCCTGGTCAACACCCATCACCACTTCTACCAGTGGCTCACCCGGGGCCTGGCCACCGACCACAACCTCTTCAACTGGCTGGTCGCGCTCTACCCGACCTGGGCGCGCATCGACGAGCCGATGGCGTACGCGGCGGCCCAGGGCTCCCTCGCGATGATGGCCCGCGGCGGCGTCACCACCGCCATGGACCACCACTACGTCTTCCCGCAGGGCTCCGGCGACCTGTCCGGCGCGATCATCCGCGCCGCCCGTGAGATGGGTGTCCGCTTCACCCTGGCCCGCGGTTCCATGGACCGCGGCGAGTCCGACGGCGGGCTGCCGCCGGACTTCGCGGTGGAGAGCCTGGACGGCGCGCTCGCCGCCACCGAGGCCACCGTCAAGGAGCACCACGACTCCTCCTTCGACGCGATGACCCAGGTCTCCGTCGCCCCCTGCTCCCCGTTCTCCGTCTCCACCGAACTGATGCGCCAGGGCGCGGAGCTGGCCCGTCGGCTCGGCGTGCGGCTGCACACCCACGGCTCGGAGACCGTGGAGGAGGAGAAGTTCTGCCACGAGCTGTTCGGCATGGGCCCGACCGACTACTTCGAGTCCACGGGCTGGCTCGGCGAGGACGTGTGGATGGCGCACTGCGTCCACATGAACGACTCCGACATCGCCGCCTTCGCCCGCACGAAGACCGGCGTCGCGCACTGCCCGTCCTCCAACGCGCGACTGGCAGCCGGCATCGCCCGCGTCCCCGACATGCTCGACGCCGGCGTACCGGTCGGCCTCGGCGTCGACGGCACCGCCTCCAACGAGTCCGGCGAACTCCACACCGAACTGCGCAACGCCCTGCTCATCAACCGCCTCGGAGCCCATCGCGAGGCCGCGCTGAACGCCCGCAAGGCGCTGCGGCTGGGCACCCACGGCGGCGCCCAGGTCCTGGGCCGGGCCGCCGAGACCGGCTCGCTGGAGCCGGGCAAGCTGGCCGACCTGGTGCTGTGGAGGATGGACACCCTCGCCCACTCCTCCATCGCCGACCCGGTGACCGCCCTGGTCCTCGGCGCCGCGGCCCCGGTCACGGCGTCGTTCGTGAACGGCCGCCAGATCGTCGAGAACGGCCGGCTGCTCACGGTCGACGAGGACGCCATCGCCCGCTCCACCCGGGACGAGGCGCGGCGCCTGGCGCGGATCGCGGCGCAGGGCTGACGACCGGGCAGCCGGTCCGCCGGCCTGCCGGAGTCACCCTCGTACAACTGAACACCACTAGATCTCCGGCCGGGAGGGACGGCTTCCGGCCGGTAGCCGTGGACCCGAGCGGGGTCCATGGCGGCCGTCTCCGGGGCGTGCGCCCATGCGCACGCCCCCGGAGCGGTCACCGTTTCCCCGAACGGCCCGTCACGGTCCCGCACGACCACCACCAGCACCACCTCCCTGACACCCGCGTCAGAGCCGACGTGTACCCGACCGGAGGAACGCCGCCGTGGCCGACCACCCTGTTGACGAGAAACTCCCGCCACTGAAAATGGCGACGACCGGCCTGCAGCACGTGGCCGCCATGTACGCCGGAGTCGTCGCACCACCCCTGATCGTCGGTGCGGCCATCGGCCTCACCGCCACCGAACTGACCTTCCTCACCGGCGCCTGCCTGTTCACCGCCGGCCTCGCCACCTTCCTCCAGACGCTCGGCATCTGGAAGATCGGTGCCCGGCTGCCCTTCGTCAACGGCGTCACCTTCGCCGGTGTCGCCCCCATGACCGCGATCGTCGCTTCCACCGAGGACAAGTCCGACGCGCTGCCGATCATCTTCGGCGCCGTCATCGTCGCCGGACTCCTCGGATTCATCGCGGCCCCCTTCTTCAGCAAGGCGATCCGCTTCTTCCCACCGGTCGTCACCGGCACGGTCATCACGCTCATAGGCATCTCCCTGCTGCCGGTGGCCTTCGGCTGGGCGCAGGGCGCCAGTCCGGAGGCCGACGACTTCGGGTCCGCGACCAACCTGGGCCTGGCCGCCATCACCCTGGTCATCGTCCTTGTGCTGCGCCGCTTCACCCGCGGGTTCGTCAAGCAGATCGCCGTGCTGCTCGGCCTCGTCGCGGGCACGCTCATCGCCATCCCGTTCGGCGTCACGGACTTCGGGCCGGTCGCGGACGCGAGCGTCGTCGGCTTCCCGACGCCGTTCCACTTCGGCGCCCCGCAGTTCCAGCTCGCCGCGATCCTCTCCATGTGCGTGGTGATGGTGGTCTCGATGACCGAGTCCACCGCCGACATGCTCGCCCTGGGCGAGATCGTGGACCGCAAGGCCGACGAGAAGACCATCGCGGCCGGCCTGCGCGCCGACACCCTCGGCTCGGCGGTCAGCCCGCTGTTCAACGGCTTCATGTGCAGCGCCTTCGCCCAGAACATCGGCCTCGTCGCGATGACGAAGATCCGCAGCCGTTACGTCGTCGCCGCGGGCGGCGGCTTCCTGGTCCTGATGGGCCTGTGTCCGATGGCCGCCTCGCTCATCGCCGTCGTGCCCCGCCCGGTCCTCGGCGGTGCCGGCGTGGTCCTCTTCGGTTCCGTCGCGGCCAGCGGCATCCAGACCCTGGTCCGGGCGAGCCTGGACAAGGACAACAACGTCCTGATCGTGGCGGTGTCCCTGGCCGTCGGCATCATCCCGATCGCGGCGCCGGAGTTCTACCACTCGTTCCCGGAGAACGCGAAGATCATCCTCGACTCGGGCATCTCGACCGGCTGTGTGGCCGCCGTCCTGCTCAACCTGATCTTCAACCACATCGGCCAGGGACGGGAGGCGGAGGAAGTGACCCATCCCATGGAAGCGGGGGAGGAGATCACCGGGGCGTCCCGAGCCGCGGCCACGCCGTGAGCCCGGGGGCCTTAGACCCGCGGGTCGGCGCCTTGCCGAGAGGCGCCGACCCGCACACGTCACCGCCCCCGCCCGCCGTGCCGACTGGTACCCCTCGGCCGCGGCCAGCACGGTCGCCGAACCCGCCGAAGATCGAGTACGAACACTCGCACCGGTGGCTCAGCATTCGCACCGGTCGCCGCTACGACCCCGAGCACCGCCCCGAACTGCTGGACGCCTGAGCGCCACGCCGAGTCACAGACCGAACAGGCCGGGCTGAGCCGCCAGTTCCCTGAACCGCTGCCGTGGATCGGGCACCAGTTCGCGGGCGCCGAGATCCATGAGCCCGCCGACGCCCTCGACCTCGGCCGCCACCGTGCCGTCCGCCTTGCGGATGACCTGCCGGATGCGGAACGTCTTGCCCTCGCCCCACTCGAACGCGCAGGTCACCTCGACCTCGTCGCCCGCGAGCAGTTCCCGGCGGAAGCGGATGGTCGTCTCCAGGGCCACGGGCCCCACGCCGCGGGCGACCAGGTCGGCCTGCCGGATCCCGGCCGCCCGGAGCAACGACCAGCGGGCGTGCTCCGCGTAGTTCAGGTACACGGCCTGGTTCAGGTGGCCCTGGGTGTCGGTCTCGTACCCGCGGACGGTCACCGGCACGGAAAACGGCTCGCTCACCGCTACTGCCTCTCCTCGTGAACATGCTGACGCCCGATCCTGGCACGGCCGCGTCCGTCACACCTTGCGCGGGGACGCCAGCAGATAACGCACCCTGGTCCGTGGCTCCGTGTACTCACCGACCTGCCAGCCCGCGCCCTCCAGAGCCGCCCCGCAGCCCCGCAGGGCGGTGCCGTCGGGCCCGTACACGGCGACGGCCTCCGGCTGCGGTGTCGCGCGCACCCGGTACCCGTCACCGCCGTCCGGACCGGCCGGACGGTGTCCAGCCGCCTCCAGGGCGAGCGCGGCGGCCTGCACGAGGTGCGTCCGCTCCCACCCGCAGGGCCGGTCCGTGCTCCCGTCGGAACGCGTCATCCGGCGCAGCTCCAGCAGCCCCTGCCAGGCGCTGCGCACCTCACGCAGCCGCGCCGGCACGGCGTCGCCCGGCACGGCGTCCTCCCCGCCCACCCGCGCGGCGAACACCCCACCGGCGGACGGCGCGGCGGACGGTGCCGCGGGCTCGGTCGTCGCGGGCTCGGTCGTCGTGGGTGTCCGGGCGTCGGCGGGGGGCTCCCGTATCCGATGCCCGGCCGGCGTCAGGAAGTGGTCGTGCGGCGGGCGCGGATGCCGGAAGGCGAGCCCCCGCTTCACCAGCGCCGCGAGCTGCGCCTCCGTCCCCTTCAGGCGCCCGGTCGCGGGGTCGGCGGCGTCGATGACACGCCGCTGCGCGGCGGTGGGCGACAGTGCCACGGCGTCCTCCCTCCCTGATCGGTGCCGCCGGTGAGAACGGCGACTCCCCAGAAGGCTAGGACGGAGGTCTGACATTCCACGCGGCGATCACCGGCCGCCCGTGCTCGGTACCCAGCCGGCACAGCGTCCCCGTGCCCAACTGGAACAGGGCGCCGTCCGATGCCGGAAGTCCCAGGTGCCGCGCGGTCAGCACCCGCAGGAAGTGCCCGTGTGCCACCAGCACCACGCACCCCTCGGTGTTCGCGAACGCGGCCTCCACCTTGGCCAGCACCCGGTCGGCCCGCTCCCCGACCTGCTCCGGAGTCTCCCCGGGGTGGTCCGGCGGCCCGGCCGTGACCCCGTCCGTGAACAGGAACCAGTCCGGCCGGCTCCGGTGGATCTCGACCGTCGTGATCCCCTCGTACCCGCCGTAGTCCCACTCGTGCAGATCCGGTTCGACGCGCACCCCGTGCAGCCCGATCAGCTCCGCCGTCTCCCGGGCCCGCTGGAACGGGCTGACGAAAGCGGCCCCGATCCGATGCGACCGGATCAGCGGTACGAGGCCCCGAGCCTGCTCCCGCCCGTTCTCGGTCAGCGGCACGTCCGTCAGCCCGGTGTGCCGCCCGGACCGTGACCACTCGGTCTCACCGTGCCGGACCAGAAAGAGATCACCCATGCCGCCCAGGCTACTGCCGGTACCCGCCCAGGAACCGTCCGATCCGTCCGATGGCGGCCTCCAGGTCGTCCGCGTGGGGCAGGGTCAGGATGCGGAAGTGGTCGGGGGAGGGCCAGTTGAAGCCGGTGCCCTGGACCACCTGGATCTTCTCCCGCAGCAGCAGGTCCAGGACGAACCGTTCGTCGTCGTGGATCCTGTGCACCTTCGGGTCGATACGCGGGAACGCGTACAGCGCGCCCTTCGGCTTCACGCACGACACACCCGGGATCTCGTTCAGCTTCTCCCAGGCCACGTCCCGCTGCTCGCGCAGCCGCCCGCCCACAGCCGTCAGCTCGCGGATCGACTGGCGGCCGCCGAGCGCCGCCTGGATGGCGTACTGGGCGGGCGCGTTGGCGCACAGACGCATGGAGGCCAGCATGGTCAGGCCTTCCAGGTAGTCGCGCGCGTGCTGCCGCGGTCCCGTGACCACCAGCCAGCCGGAGCGGAAGCCCGCCACCCGGTAGGTCTTGGACAGGCCGCAGAAGGTCAGGACCACCAGGTCGGGGGCGAGCGCGGCGGCCGAGTGGTGCACGGCGTCGTCGTACAGGATCTGGTCGTAGATCTCGTCGGCGAAGACCATCAGGCCGTGCCGGCGGGCGAGGTCGAGGACGCCCTCGACGATCTCCTTCGGGTAGACGGCGCCGGTGGGGTTGTTGGGGTTGATGATGACGACCGCCTTGGTGCGGTCGGTGATCTTCGACTCCATGTCGGCCAGGTCCGGGTACCACTCCGCCTGCTCGTCGCACAGGTAGTGGACCGCCTTGCCGCCCGCGAGGGTCGTCACCGCCGTCCAGAGGGGGAAGTCGGGGGCGGGGATCAGGATCTCGTCGCCGTCGTCCAGCAGGGCCTGTACGGCCATGGAGACCAGTTCCGAGACGCCGTTGCCGAGGAAGACGTCGTCCACGTCGACCTCCAGACCGAGGGCCTGGTAGCGCTGGGCGACGGCCCGGCGGGCGGAGAGGACACCGCGCGAGTCGGTGTATCCGTGCGCCCGCGGCAGCATTCGGATCATGTCCTGGAGGATCTCCTCCGGCGCCTCGAAGCCGAAGAGCGCCGGGTTGCCGGTGTTCAGGCGCAGCACGCTGTGCCCCGCCTCCTCCAGCGCGTTGGCCTGCTCGATGACCGGGCCGCGGATCTCGTAACAGACCTCGCTGAGCTTGTTCGACTGCCGGAACTCCATTGCGGCGCTTCCCCTCCGGTATCTGGTGTTGCTTGGTTTTACCAAGCAGGAGCTTGGAAAGTCCAACAACTTGTCTACACTGCGTCGCATGTCACCTCGCCGAAGCTACGACCAGTACTGTTCCGCCGCCCGCGCGCTCGACGCCGTCGGCGACCGCTGGACCCTGCTGATCGTCCGGGAGCTGCTGGCCGGTCCGCGGCGCTACACCGACCTGCACGCCGACCTGCCCGGTGTCAGCACGGACGTACTCGCCTCGCGGCTGAAGGACATGGAGCGCGACGGCCTGACGACCCGGCGCCGGCTGCCCCCGCCCGGAGCGGCGTACGTATACGAACTGACCGCACGCGGGGGCGAGTTGCTGCCGGTACTGGAGGCTCTCGGCGCGTGGGGCGCCGGCGAGCTGGGGGAGCGGAGGCCGACGGACGCCCTGCGGGCGCACTGGTTCGCGCTCCCCCTGCGGCGGGCCCTGCGGGAGGCCGGGGTGGAGGAGGGGCTGGTCGAGGTCCGGCTCGAGGAGGGGAACTTCCACCTCTATGCGGGCGGGGGCGGGGAAGACCCCGTGTACGGCGACGGGTCCGCGCCGGTGGAGCCCGACGCCCTGCTCGTGCTGGACGCCGGGACCTGCGCCGCGCTCAGCCGTGGGGAGTTCGGCCTTCGGGACGCTGTGCGGAACGGCCGCGTGGCGGTGACCGGCGACGGAAGGGCGGCCAAGGAGCTCCGCGAGGGGTGATTTGGCGGAAGGCCCCAAGGTCCGCAGGCCCCAAGGCCCAAGGCCCAAGGCCCCCAATGCTCCAGGGCTCCAAGCCCCCCGAGGCCGCCCAGGGCCCCAAGGCCCGCAGGCACCCTAGAGCAGCCCCCAGAGCCCCCAATGCCCCAGGGCTCCAAGCCCTCCGAGGCCGCCCAGGGCCCCAGGGCCCCAAGCCCCCGAGGCCCGCCCAGGGCCCCCGGGGGCCTCAAGGCCAAGGGCCCCCGGGGCCCCCAACCCCAAGGGCCCCGGGCCCAGGCCCGCCGGGGGCGGGCCTGGGGGCCTGGCGGGGAGCGTCAGGCTCCCGGCGGCACCCTCCCCGGCCGTCCCGCCCCGCGGGTCAGCGCGTATCCGCCGATGCCCGCCAGTGCGGCCAGCACGCCGCCGATCCCGGTCCACACCCACCGGTCGGACCACCATCCGGAGGACCAGCCGTCCTCGGGCTCGATCGCGGACAGCACGGCGCCGCGTTCCGAGTCGTCCTCGCCCGCGCCGGACTTCACCGCCACGCCCGGCACCAGAGGCTCGGCCAGCGAACCGTCCACCGCCGCCGCGCCGCCCATGTCCTTGGAGTCCACCCGGACCTCGGCCGAGACCGGGACGCCCAGGTCCGGCGTCGGGAGGTTCACCGCCGTCAGCCGGATGTAGTACGTCCCCGGCAGCGGATCGTCGGCCCACGGCTCCGACCAGGCACGGACCGTGCGCAGCACGCAGGCCAGTTCCACGGACGAGGTCCCCGCCGCGGCGGTACGGGACTGCGCGCCGTACTGACAGGCCTGGCGGCGGCGCAGACCGTCGTACACGTCGATCCGCCAGGTCTCGGCGGCGTGCGTCTCGGGCAGCCGCACCGTGGACTTGACGGTGGGGCGCTGCCCGGCGTCGGCCGGGAACGACCAGTACAGGTAGTCACCGGCGGAGCCGTTCGCCGTGGCCCGCTGCCCCTGCTCGATCTCGGTCGCCGTACGGAAGGCCGTGCCCGCCTCGGTCGGCGCACCACTGTCGTCCGACGGGCTCGCGGACGGCGAGGAGTCGGCCGCCGCGGGGGACACGGCGAGCCCGAGCAGCAGCGCCGCGGCGCCCAGCACTCGTGTGAAACGCATCAGTTGGCCCTCCAGACCGCGAACCGCCAGCGCGAGAGCCAGCCCCACAGCAGACCGGCGAGGAACCCGGTCAGGATCAGCGCACCGAGCAGCCACCAGCCGCGCCCCAGGCCGAAGGAGGCCACGTCGCCGGCGTCGCTCGGACCGTCCACGACGTCGACGGTCAGCTCCACCGGCAGTCCGGGCGTGGTCTTCACGCCGGCGGCGACGGAGAAGGAGTTGGTGACCTGGAGGCACACGGTCTCGGCAGGGGCGTCCTCCTCGTCGCTCTCCGCCTTCGGATACCGCAGCCCCGTGGAGAGCACGTCGGTACGGCCGTTGCCGGCCGCCTCGCCCCGCACGATCTCCCGGCCGTGCACCGTCACCGCCCGCAGCAGCACCCCGTAGGAGGGATTCACCGTGCGGTCGGCACCCACGCTCACCGAGGCGCGCAGCTCCTGGCCCGGCTCCACGTCCACCCGGTACCAGCGCTGCCGGCCGAACTCCTCGCGGTCGGTGTACAACCCCGACTTCAGCGTCGGCGCCTTCGCGCACGAATCCGCGCCCTCGGTGGCGACCGGAGTCACCACCGGGTCGGCCGCGCGGTCGACCAACTGGTTGACCTTGTCGGTGAGTTCGTCGGTGTGCTCGACCGAGGTGTACGTCCCGCCGGTCGCCTCGGCGATGCAGCTGAGCTGCTGCCGCATCTTGGCGTTGGGGACCAGACCCAGCGTGTCGATGGTCAGCCCGATGCCCTTGGCGGCGATCTCGCGGGCCACCTCGCACGGGTCGAGCGGGGCGCAGGTGTCCTCGCCGTCACTGATCAGCACGATGCGCTTGGAACCGTCGCCGCCGTCGAGGTCGTCGGCCGCCTGGAGCAGCGCGGGGCCGATCGGCGTCCAGCCGGTGGGCGCAAGCGTCGCCACCGCCGTCTTGGCCTCGGTGCGGTCCAGCGGGCCGACCGGGTAGAGCTGCGCGGTGTCCTCGCAGCCGGTCTTGCGGTCGTCGCCCGGATAGTCGGCGCCCAGGGTCCGGATCCCGAGCCGCACCTCCTCGGGCGTCGCGTCGAGCACCTCGTTGAACGCCTGCTTCGCCGCGGCCATCCGGGTACCGCCGTCGATGTCCCGCGTCCGCATCGAACCGCTGACGTCGAGCACCAGGTCGACCTTCGGCGCGTCCTCGCCCGTGGGTTCACCGGCGGCCGCTCCGGCCGGGAAGGCGATCCCGGCCGTCAGCGCGGCGAGCAGGGCACAGGCACCCGCCGCCAGCCGTGTTCTTGTGATCATCGGCGGATCTTAATGATCGGTGGTGCCGGGTTCCAAAACGAGACCGCGGCGACGCCCCGACTTCATCTCCAGTGCAGTGGATTGGGCAACTCCGCCCACAAATCCCCCGCACTGCCCGACGAAGTACGCATCAGTGTCAGTGCCTTCACCGGCAACGGCTCCCCGCACAGCGGCACGACGTCCGCCGTGCGCGGCAGTTCGCCCACGGCCGCCTCCATCGCGTCCCGCAGCGCCGCACCCGAGCCCGCCGTCGCCGCCAGGGCCCCTCCCACCAACGAGCCGAACAGCTTGCGGCGCAGCACCGGCGGGTCGTCGGTGAGCATCCGGGCGGGCAGGTCCGGGGCGTCGACGCCGTGCCGTGCGAGGCGGGCCGGGCTGACGCGGATGTCGGCCAGGTCGCGGTAGACCAGGCGCAGCGGATCGCCCGCCGGGGACAGCACGACGAGGAGGTTCTGGCCGTGTGCCTCCAGGGCCACGCCCAGTTCCAGCGCGCGCAGTCCGACGGTGAGCGCGAGACGTGCGAAGGAGGCCAGCCACGCCGGGGAGCGGGGCAGCTCGGTGGTCGCCAGCGCGGCCACCGGTACGACGTACTCGCCCGGGGCCGCGTACGCCTGCGGCGACTCGCGCAGCACGGCGGCCAGGTCGGGGGAGTGGGCGGTGGCCGCGCCCAGCGTGCGGGTCACGTGCAGCAGACCGTCCGTGCGGCCCGCCAGATCCTCACCGAACGTCGACAGGGTCGCCGACGCGGCGATCGAGGCGATCGAGATGTCCCGTACGGAGGACGTCAGCCGGGTGCTCAGCGCGGTCTTGACGTGCGGTCCGCCGGGCACGGCGAGCGTGCGCAGGGACATCAGCGGGTGGGCGGCGAGCTGATCGTCGCACGCTCGCTTGAGCACGTGCGCGGCCTGCCACGGATGCACCGGCAGCAGTACATCCGCCCCGTCGCGCAGTTCCCACGGCCACTCGCCCGTCATCAGGCACTCGGCCGCCGGAACCGGCATCAGCCCCAGCCCCACCACCGGCCCGTGCTCGGGCGCGTACGCGAGTTGCTCCGCCACCGAGAAGCCGGGTCGGGAACGGCAGCCGGGGTGGTACGGATGCCCGTCGACCACCCGCTGTTCCCAGGCCCAGTCACTGTCCGGCCACTCGTCCGGGTGATTCTCCCGTCCCGCCCGCGACAGCGCCAACGACGCGACGCCGTGCCCGAGTTCGGCGGCGAGCTTCCCGGAGTGCGGCACGGCGAGGTCCGTCATCAGCCGTGCCGGATCGTCGTACGGGACTTCGTCGAGCCGTACGACGCGGACGTAGTCGTCCGTGCGGTAGGGGTCGGCGGCCGGACCGGCCAGCCGGCGGCCGTCCCGAAGGCGCAGCACCAGTCCCTCCCCGGCGGGCTCCCGGCCGGCGATCCACGGCAGGGGCTCATGGGCGAACGCCCGCCACAGCCGGGACAGCACGGCCGCGCGGGCGCCGGGCAGCCTGGCCGTGAACCGGGCGACCAGACCGGGGCGGACGGCCGCCAGCTCGTCGGCGACCTCGGCCTCTGCGCTGGGGGGACGATGCACGGGCGGGCTCCTCGGGTACGAGTAGGACGTCACGGCACGGGGGCGACGACAGACATACTGATCGTCCCCGCCATCTCCGCCATGGACAGACCGTAGGGAACGAGTGGAACGCGTGGATCTCCTGCCCCCGCCCACCGGCGCCGACGCCGCCTCCCCGGACGACGTCGCGGAACGCGCCGACGCCCATGCGGCGGTGCCGCTGCTGAACTGCCTGCTGCGCGAGGTCGCCGAACCGCTGCCGGGCCCCGGCACCCGGCCGGTGTACCGGCTGCCCGGCGGCAGACTGCTGCGCGTACGCGGAGGCCGGCGCCCCGCGGAGCCGGAGGTGCGCGCGGCGGACGGCTGGCACCGCGTCGGCCACACCGAGCTGGTGAAACTCGTCGCGGAGGAGCTGCGCCGGCACACGGGTCTGCCCAACCACGAACTGCCCACCGAGATGATCGACAGCCGGGACGCGGTGGCCGCGCTGCTGACGGCACGCGCGCGGGCGACCCCGCCCGAGGACCCGTATCTCCGCTCCGAGCAGTCCCTGCTCACCGGCCACACCCACCACCCCGCCCCCAAGGCGCGCGGCGGCGGCCCGCACGCGGGCTGGCTGCCGTACGCGCCCGAGGCGCACGCCCGTTTCACACTGCCGCTGCTCGGCGTGCGCGAGGACACGGTCGTCGACGAGGGCGACACGGCCGCCCTGGACGCGCTGGGTGAGGCCCCGGCCGGCTACCGGCTGCTCCCGGCCCACCCCTGGCAGCTCGACCTGGCCGGAACCGCCCTGGCCCCGGCCCTCGCCGACGGCCGCCTCGTCCGGCTGGGCACGACCGGCTTCCCCACCTGGCCGACGGCCGCGATCCGCACGGTGTACGCCCCCGAGTACCTGCCGGGGCGCGACCTGTTCCTGAAGTTCAGCCTCGACGTGCGCATCACCAACGACATCCGCCGCCTGTGGCGCCACGACCTGATGAGGCTGCGCCGCACCGACACGGCGGTCACCGAGGCCTTCGCCGCCATCGGGTCCCCGGCGGCCTGGCTAGGCGACCGCGGCTACCGCACCGCGGACTTCGCCTTCGAGGAACTGGCCGTCGTGGTCCGCGACGGACTGCGGGACCGCGTCCTGCCCGGCGCGACCCCGCTCCTCGCCGCCGCACTCGTCGAGGGCTTCCCGGGCAGCCCGCTGGCGGGCGCCGCGGACCCGGCGGCCTGGTGGGAGGCCTACCTGGCCGCCGTCGTCCCACCCGTGCTCACCGCCTTCGCCGACGACGGCGTCGTCCTGGAGGCGCACCTGCAGAACACGCTGGTCGCCGTGGACGCGGGCGGCACACCGGTACAGGCCCTGTTCCGGGACGCCGAGGGCGTCAAGCTGCTGCCGGACACCGCCCGGGCGGCCGGCTGGGAACGGCTGGTGTACTGCCTGGTCGTCAACCACCTCTGCGAGATCGCCGCCGCCCTGGCCGGCCACCACCCCGGCCTCGACCCGTGGCCCGCCGCCCGCCGTGCCCTGGCCGGCCACCACGACCTGCCCGAGATCCCGGCCCTCCTCGCCTCGCCCACCCTCCCCGGCAAGACCAACCTCCTGCTGCGCTGGACGGGCGCGGACGGCGCCGACGCCCGTTACCGGCCGCTGCCCAACCCCCTGCTCAGGGCGTGAGTGTCAGCGGCCTGGCTTACCCTGGCCGGTGTGCTGCGCGACGTGACTGCTGTTCGATACGTGACCCCGCTGACGTCAGGCGGCTCCGTCCCCGGAGTCGTCGAGGCCGACGACCTCGGCACCTACCTGGACGACACCGTGGGTGCCTGACTCGCCCGGCACGCCGCCGGCCCTATTGCTGGACCGGTCGCTCTGCGCGGCGTCGTCGTCACCGCCGATGCGATGCACACCCAGCGCGCCCACGCCGAGCACGTCATCACCGCCGGCGGCCACTACCTCCTGGTCGTCAAAGGCAACCAGGAGAAGCTGCGCAAGCAACTGCGGCGCCTGCCCTGGCGGGACATCCCGCTGCAAGCCCGCACCACCGGCGCCGGGCACGGCCGCCGCGAGGTCCGCCGTCTGAAAGTCTGCACCGTCCAGAGCGGCCTGCTCCTCCCGCATGCCGTCCAGGCCATGGAGATCAAGCGCCGCCGCACCCAGCGCATGACCGGCAAGGTCGAGACGAAGACCGTCTACGCGGTCACCAGCCTGCCGCCCGAGCAGGCCAGCCCGGCACAACTCGCCGAACTCGTTCAGGACCATTGGTTCGGTTGAATCATGATGCATTGCCGCCTCGCCCGGGACTACGAGACCAAACCAGCCCACTCCGAAAGCATGATCCGCCTCGCGATGATCTCCAACCTCGCGAAACGAGCAACCGGGCGAAACACCCATAACTTGAAATAGTCCATGAACTGTCATGTCTTCAAGCGGAACGTCCTCTCAAGTTCTCGCTGTTTCTGTTACAGCAGAGGGGTGCTGATGTCCCAGGGATCAGTGAGACGAACCCGCCACGAGGGGTGGTGCCGTTTTCCGCCATTCTACCTAGAGTGTCTTTTTAGATCAGAAGTGGAGAGGTAGCCTGCTAATCGTGATCGGTTTTGATCAATTCACTGAGTGGGAAGATCCGCTAGGGAAATATGAATCCCTACGTGGGCTGCGTCTCCTCTGGATTACACAAGCACCATGCGGAACTCTTCCCGTTGACTGCCCATTTCTTCGGCGTTGAAGGATCCGGCGAGAGGCTGTGCTTGTCGGAGACGGATCGTTGTTCAAGAGGTGTGAGTGAGGAGATCGAATGGTCGGCGTTTCACCGGGACTTTTCCGCCCCCAGGCTCATTCTCCATACGAGCGACTCAGCAGGCTGGTCGACCCGGGTAGTTTATCGGAGTTCGGTAGGGCTGCCCGTGCCAGGCCTTTCAGTGGGCTGCGCGATCGACCGGAGGGGGACGGAGTCGTCACGGGGTCGGCTTCGGTGGACGGTCGGCCTGCTTTCGTGTTCGCCCAGGACAGCTCTTCACTGGGTGGTTCGCTGGGTGAGATCCATGCGCTGAAGATTCAGCAGATCCAACAGCAGGCCCTGCGCAGCCGCAGCCCTGTGATCGGCCTCATCGACTCTGCAGGCGCCCGGATCCAGGAGGGCGTCGACGCATTGGACGGGTACGGCGGCATCTTCCGGCAGAACGTTCTGGCGTCCGGGCGCATACCGCAGATCAGTGTGATCCTTGGGCCCTGTGCCGGGGGTGCCGTGTACTCGCCGGCTCTCACCGACATCATCATCATGCGGCGGGGCCGGGGGCAGATGTTTCTGACCGGCCCGGCGGTGGTCAGGGCGGTCACCGGTGAGGACTTGTCTGCCGAGGAAATCGGTGGGGCGCGGATGCACAGTTACCACTCGGGTCTGGCGCATCTGGTGGCTGAGGACGAGGCGGGGGCGATCGGTCTGGCACGCCGTGTGCTGTCGTACCTACCCGACTCCTCTTGGCATGAACCGCCGTCGGCTCCGCCGAAGGACGCGCAGCGCATGGCCTCGGTTCCGGCCGACCAGCGCAAGGTCTACGACGTGCGGGGTGTGGTGAACGGGGTCGTCGACGCCGAGTCGTTTCTGGAATTGCAACCGCATTTTGCTCCTAATCTTGTCATCGGCTTCGGTCGTATCGAGGGCGAACCGGTCGGCATCGTGGCCAACCAGCCGCTACGACTCGGTGGCGTGCTCGACGCGCGGGCCGGTGACAAAGGCAGCCGCTTCATAAGAATGTGTGACGCCTTCGGGCTGCCGCTGGTCGTTCTGGTCGATACTCCCGGCTTCCTCCCCGGACGGGAACAGGAGAGCGAAGGAATAATCCGCCGTGGAGCGAAACTGTTGTACGCCTTCTCCGAGGCCACCGTGCCGCGCATCACGGTCATCCTGCGCAAGGCGTTCGGCGGGGCCTACATCGCCATGAATTCCAAGTCGCTGGGTGCCGACCACGTATTCTCATGGTCCATCGCGCAGATAGCAGTGATGGGGGCAGAAGGTGCCGTGGCGATCATTCACCGGCGCGAACTGAACGAACAGCCGAACAGGCATGATGAACTGATCGATGAGTACCGGCGCACGGTGATGAACCCGCAGCGCGCTGCGGAGAGTCTCGCTGTTGACGCAATCATCCAGCCGGAGGAGACGCGCGTCGTTGTCGCGGCCGTTCTCGGTAAGATGCGGCGCCGGACTCCGGGATTCCGCCACGACAACCTGCCCCAGTAATCGAATCGTTCGGGAAGCGAGGCAGTCGATGGAAGCGGAAAAAGCAGGGATCGGATGTCGTGACGAGGATTACATTCGTGGATTGGAAACCGCCAACCAGCTCGCCGGCGAGGCAGCCGTTCGGAGATTTCTGGACGAAGTGGAGCCGTTCGGTAACGGTTGCGGACACTTGGTCATCGAGACCGTGTTCGGTGAGTTATACCGCCGTCCCGGACTGAGTCCCCGCGACCGTGAGCTAGTGACGCTGACGGCCCTCGCCGCCATCGGCGACACCGAGAAGGAACTGCTGCTCCACTTGGGAATCGCGCACCGACTGGGCATCTCCCCAGCTGTGGTCGTCGAAGCGTTCGTCCACCTCAGTGCGTACGCGGGATTCCCCAGAACCCTTAACGCCATCGCCGTCGCGAAGTCCTTCTATGCAGACCAGGGCCCGGCGTCGGCCGAAGAGGGGTAGGCCGTACGTCCTCTCATCGGGTCGTGACCAAGAGCGAGGGCGAGGCCGTGAGCGGCAGGACCTCGTGACAAGTGGCGGGGGCGTTCGGCGGCAGCCGGCGGAGGAGATCCGCCCGATGCTCACGGTACGGATGGCCGCCGAGTTGTCCACCGTGGTTCTGGTGCGCCGCCTCCGCGGCATGCCTCCGTCTCAGCGAGGGCTTCGTACCATTCGGGCCGTCGAGCGCGTCTTCGTGGATCCGCTCCGCGGGCGGTCAACACGTCACTTCGTCGGAAATGACCAACCGTATGCTCCGTCCAGTCCAAGAAAGGGCGTTGTCATGACTTCACGCATCGCGGTGCTTTTCCCCGGCCAGGGAGCCTATCTTCCAGGGGTGCTGGCCGAACGTGCGTCGCATTTCCCGGGGGCCATGGAAGTCCTTGAAACTGTCGACAAGGTAGCGGGCGAACACGGGCACGAGCCCATTTCACCCCTTCTCCTGGATCTGGACGCGCCCCCGCTGGAAGATCTCCTGGAGCAGAGCGCCGATAGGCTCGATCTGGCGATCTACGCCATCAACGCTGCCGCCTACGAGATCCTCCTGGGGCTAGGTCTGCGAGCGGATGTCCTGGTCGGTCACAGTTTCGGGGAGTTCGCTGCGCTTTCCGCCGCCGGCGCCGTCTCCGTCGCCGACGTCGCCCGCATGGCGTGCAGCCGCACGGATGCCTTCCACCGAGCGAACCCCGGGGACGGGGGCTTGGTCGCACTCGGCGTTCCAGCGTGGCGTGCCCGCCATATCGTGGGCCTACTCGACGATCCGAACCTCCACCTGGCGATCGACAACGGGCCGGGGCAGACAGTCGTCTCGGGACCGCTGCCCTCACTGGGCAGGGTGGAGGAGCTGGCGGTGGGTCTGGGATTACGCGCCACCCGGCTGCGTGCCGGATACGCCTTTCACAACCCCCTCCTGCACGGCGCCGGTGACATCTTCCGCCGCTCGACTGCCGACGTGAGACTGACCGAGCCCCGTACACCGGTCTTCTCCCCGGTGCTGGGGCGGCATGTGCGCACCGCGCAGGACGCCCGCGACGTGATAGAGCGGAACATGGTGGCGCCGGTACGTTTCTACGACGGACTGCTGTCCCTGTTCCGGGCGGGAACCACCACCTTCGTCGAGGCCGGTGCCCGCCAGGCGCTGACCGGTATCGTCAAGTCGTCGCTGCCCCCCTCCGCGCTCGCGATACCCCTCCTTCCCAGCCGCGGCGACATGGCTCGCGTGAAGAGCTCCGTCACCGAGGCGGGATTCTTTGTCGACTGGGCTCCGCCGGTGAGGGAGGACCGCGGTACGGACGCCGCCGCAAAGACACCAGCGGACCAGGACAAGGCGGCCCAGCCCGAGCCGGAGAAGGAGCCGCTGCCCGACCGGGAGAAGGTGGTCAGGGAGCTGGCCGAGATGTACGCCGAAGAGCTCGGTTTCCCCGTGGAGATGCTCACCGCGGACATAGACATCGAAGCCGACCTCGGAGTGGACTCGATGAAACAACTCGCCCTGTTCCAACGGGTGCGGCGGCAGTACGGAATCGGTGAACCGCCCCCGGAGCACAGGGCCCGGGCGACCACGTTGGACAAGATCGCCGCACTGGTGGAGGAGCAGCTGCGATGAGCACCCCGGACGGAGCCGATCAGCTGATCGCCGTCGTGGGCATGGGCGTCGCGGTGCCCGGGGCCGGCAGCCCGGGGGAACTGTGGCGAACGGTCAACGGATCGCGTGACGTCTTCAGCGAGCCAGGCGACCGCTTCGAGCTGGATCATTTTTGGGCACAGGATCCCCAGGAGACGGACCGGACGTATGCCCGGCGGGCGGGCTACTTGCACGGCTTTCGACCCCATCCCGAGCTGAGGGACGCGGAGGAGAAGGCCGGGGGGCCGAGCCGCGACCAGGCCGCCCGCTGGTTGCGGCACTCACTCCTCCAGGCGCGCACGGGTGTCCGAATCGATCCCGCTTACCGGTGCGGCGCCTACGTCGGTGCCTGGCCGGGCGGCAGCCAGAGCCTCGTCGAATCGATGCTGGTGGAGACCCTGGCGCGATCGGCGCCGGACGAGGTGCAGGGCGAGCGGGTCAGGGCTGCCCTGCTTTCGCACTACCGGCACGCGCTGCCCGTCGAGCAGGCGGCCACCCCCGATGCCGTCGTGCGCCATGCTTTCGAGGGGCTTCCCGAACGCGTGGCCGAGTCCATGGTGATCGACACGGCCTGCGCCTCCTCGCTCTACGCCGTCGATCTCGGCAGCAAGTCCTTGCTCTCCGGCGAGTGCGAGATCGCCTACTGCGGCGGGGTCAACGTCGTCGATCCAACGATGGCGGTCATGTTCGCCAAACTCAGCGGTCTCTCCCCACGCGGACGTGTCCGGGCCTTCACCGGGGTGTCCGACGGCACCTTGTTCAGCGACGGTGCTGGGCTCGTGGCCCTGAAGACCCTGCGGCGAGCGAGGCAGGACGGTGACGCCGTGCTCGGCGTGCTCCTCGGATTCGGCGGTGCCGCGGACGGCCGCGGGAAGTCCATCTCCGCCCCCAATTCCGGGGGCCAGCGGCGATCCATCGAGCGGGCTCGCGCGGTCAACGGTGTCACGGCCGAACAAATCGACTGGGTCGTCGCCCACGGGACCGGCACGCCCGCGGGGGACGGCGTGGAGTCGGAGGTCATCGCGGCGCTCGGGCCCGCCGCCGGCCAGTTGTGCAGCAGCAACAAACCTATGTTCGGGCACACCGGTTGGACTGCTGGCGTCCTTTCCCTCATGCACGCTCTTTTGGCCCTGCGCAATAGCTGGATACCGGCGCAGCTCGGCACCGAGGAGCCCGGCAGCCGACCCAGCGAGGCGAATATCCGTGTCCCGGGCAAGGCCGTACGCTTCGAGCTGCGACAGGATGGGCCCCGAACTGTCGGGGTATCCGCTTTCGGCTTCGGCGGAGCCAACGCCCACCTGTTGGTGAGCGACCCCGTCGACATCGCGGGCCGCCGCTCCGGTCCACCTGCCCTGGCGGACTCAGAGGAACTGGCGCTGGTCGCGTGGTCGGCCCACCTGCCTGGCGAGCCGCCCACCGCTTCGGTACGCGATTGGCTTCGGGGGGCGGCTCCCGCTCCGGCGCCCTGGTTCACCCGGCCCTACCCCGCGCCCTCCCCCAGCGACGTACGGATGTCCAGCCGTACGATTCCGGTCGTCGATCCCTGCCAGCTCATGGCATTGCAGGTCGCGGCCCGCTTCGCCGCCGAACACGGTGAACTCTGGGCGGATGCGCGCGAGACGACCGGGGTGATCGCCGCGCACACCGGTATGCCCAGCGGGCTGCTCGCGACAGCCGTACGCTGCTACGCCCACGACGCCGGCCACTTCGTCGACCGGCAGGAAAGCGACCCGGCGTTCGTCCACACCGCCCGGCAACTGGAGAAGATCCGGCAGCGTCACCCCGCGACGACGGAGGACTCCCAGGCCGGAGTGCTGCCGAATGTCATCGCCTCCCGCATCGCGGCCCGTTACGACCTGCACGGTCCGACCATGGCCGTCGACTCCGGCAGGGACGGCACGCTCACGGCCCTGCGGGTAGCTCACCGGTATCTCAAGACCGGTGAGCTCGACTTGGCCCTGGTCCTCGCGGTCAACGGCAACGGGACACCCGAGAACGCCGTGCTGGCGGGACTCGGGCCCATGGCCTCGGGAGAAGGCGCCTTCCTCCTCGCAGTGACCACCACCGCCACGGCTCGGCAGCGCGAACTGCCTGTTCTCGCCACGCTGTCCTTGGCCATCGGCGACTCGGAGCCGACGCCCGCATCGCATCCCGAGCGCAGTTACCTGGCGGGTGAGCACGCCCTTGCGATCCTGCGCGCTGTGGAGTGCGGTACTTCGCCCGTCAGGCTGGCTGCTCACCATCACGGCGCAGCACTCCTCATCACCCCCGCCCGATCGACAGCTCCCGCAGAACCGGAGCGTCAGCCGGACGAGCGCCTGACGCGCCGCTACAAGCGTGAGCTGGTGGCCGAGCCCGCGCCGCACACCGCGGAGCACTCCACCGGGTCGTCACCGACGCTGCTCCGCCGCGGCGTGGTACTGCTGGCGTCCCCACAGGCAGGCGACCTGGTTCGCGGCGACATCGGCGAAAGCGACTCCCTCGTTCTGGAACTGCCCGCAGAGGGCGCCGCGCCGTTGTCCGCGGAGTCGATGCAGAACATGCTGGACGCCGTTGACACGGCCTCACCGCACCTGACAGTGATCGGTGACCTGAGCGCCATCGGCATGCCACGCGCCCTCGCCCTTCATGACGTCGTCTTCCTCGTCACCCAGCGCCTCATGTCCCGGCGGAAGCCGGAAGGATCACTGGTCGTCCTGATGGGAAACGCACCGGGCGACTCTCCCGTTCACCCCGTCGTCACCCTCTTCGACGGCTTCGTAAAAAGCCTGCGCTGGGAACGCCCCGACACGGTCGCCTTCACCCTCACCAGCGACGAGCCCGTCACGCCGGGGCTGCTCGCCCGCGCTGCACGAGAACGCACCGCCCGCCCCCTGCCCCCGCCGGTCATCTTCCATCTGCAGGGACGGCGCTGGGTCGAGGCGCTGCGGCCGGCACCGCTGACCGAGCCGTTTTCGCCCTCCGCATTGCCCTTGACCAGCGACTCCGTCGGGGTGATCACAGGCGGTGCGGGGGACATCGTCCAAGCCCTGCTTGAAGCCCTGGCCGACCACGCCCGCCCCTCCCTGTGGCTCCTCGGGCGAACGCCGGCGACAATGCCCCCCGAACTGGCCGGGACCGACGACAGCCAGCCGCGGCAAGCGCGCGCGGACCTGATGCGCCGCATCCGCACGGACCGGCCCAACCTGTCACCGCAGGCGGTGGTGGCGCGAGCGGACACCCTACTGAGACAACGCAAGGTACACCTGGCCGTGCAGGCACTGCGGGACCGATTCGGCGAACAGCGCGTGCGGTACATCGCCTGTGACATCCGCAACGAGGAGGCCGTCCAAGAGGCCGTCGGCCAAGTGCTGCGACATGAGGGGCGGGTCGACTTCGTCATCCACGCGGCGGGGCAGGTGGCCTCGACCGCACTGGAGAACAAAGACCTGGAAGGGTTTCGCGCCGCGCGTGACACCAAGGTTCTCGGACGGCTGCACCTCAAGTCCGCGCTGAGCGGACACCAACTGTCCCTGTGGTGCAACATCGGGTCCTACTCGGGGGCAGCGGGGGCGCCCGGTGACACGGACTACGCCTCGGGCAACGCCTATCTGGACGCCGCCGCCGAGACCACCACGGGTTTCAGGGAAATCACCGTCGGTTTCACCATGTGGCGCCAGACCGGTATGGGCGCGGATGCGCTCTTCCAGGAACACGTCGCGCGGCAGGGCCAGTTCACTCCCATCTCGACCGCAGAAGGTACCGCCCAATTCCTCGAGGAGCTCGCGTACGCCCCGCGAACCGGGGGCAGCGCCACCTACCTGGGGCAAGCGGAGCGCGACCGGCTGCGGCGCCACTTCCCCCGCCTCGTCCACGATGAGTCGGCCTCCAGGCCCGGGAGCCGACTACGCCCGTCATGGCGCGGCAGGTTGAAAGCTCAGCGCGGCCAGGGGGAATGGGCCCATTCGATGACGCCGGTGGGGGAAACACACCTCCACGATCATCTGGTCAGCTGCGAAGCGACCGTCCCGGCGACGTTCATCCTGGACCTTGCCGCCCAAGCGGCGGAGGCCCTGGTGCCGGGGGCATGCACTGTCGGATTCCGCGACGCCCGCTTCGACACCTTCATCCGCCCGTTCAGCCGCCGCATACCAGCCCCGCTGCGGATCAAGGCGCATGTGACGCCCGGCCACGACGCACGCGACGGCGTCCCGGCGTCGATCGCGGTGAGTATCCACTCCGATACGGTCGGCCCGGACGGCCTCATGCGCCGGGGAACACTCCGTCACTTCCAGGCAGAGGTGCTGGTGACACGCACACCGCCCGCGTCTCCCCCACGGTGGCAGCCGCCCGCCGGGCCCCTTGGCGTGCCGGCGCGGGATGTCTATGTCGCGCCGCGGGCCCTGGTCTCCTTGAGCGGCCCGTTCGCAAACCTCTCGCGCTGCTCCGTGCGGGACGGTTTCGCGCAGGGCACCTGGACACCGACGATCGCGGGACATCCCGGACTTCGCACTCTGACCACACCGGCTCTCCTCATGTGCGCCGCACTGCGGACGTCCGCTCTGCGCCCCCCCGAGGAACACCACCAACCCATCTTCGTGCCGCGCTCGGTGGCGCGCGTCGACCTGTATACGCAGGGGGCGAACGACCATGACCTGCTGCTCCGTCACGGGCACACGCTGGTCGTGTCCGTCGATGCGGGCGGCATCCACCGAGCCGTGACACCCGAGGGCCGAGTCCTGCTGGAACTTTCCGGCGTGCATCTCGTGGACCTCACGACATGAGTGGACCGGTGGATGAGGGGCGGTGCCTACGCGCGGTCGGGGCAGATGCCCGCCGTCTCGTGAACGATGGGACAAGGACCGTGAGTGACATGACGTGCGTGGTCACAGGCGCGACCTCGGGCATCGGAAAGGAGGTCGCCCGCGGACTCGTCAAAAGGGGCGCACGCCTGGCATTCGTGTGCCGCGACCGGGAGCGGGGGGAGACGACCCTGGCCGAACTGGAAGCCGAGCGGCCCGGCGCGGACGTTCGTATGTTCCTCGCGGACCTCTCCGTACTGGCGGACGTGCGCAGGGTCGCCGTAGAACTGAACGAGCAGCTTCCTCGCCTGGACGTCCTGGTCAACAACGCGGGTACTCATGATCTGCACCCGGTGGTCAGCGCCGACGGCTTCGACCGGATGATCGCCACCAACCACCTGGGTCCGTTCCTGCTCACTTACCTGCTGGCGGATCTGCTGGAGCGGAGTTCGCCCTCACGGATCGTGATGGTGGCCTCCGAATCCCACCGCAGTGTGCTGCGCATCGATCCGGACACGTTCGCCGCCCCCGGATCCTACGGTCCGGTCGGATCCCTGTCCGTCTACGCCCGCTCCAAACTGCTCAACGTACTCGTCACCCAGGAGATCGCACGCAGGTGGACTGGGCGCGGCATCACGGCCAACGCGTTCTGTCCAGGGCTGGTCTCCACCGGACTCGTCAAGAACATACCGATGGGCTCCCGCCTGTTCTCCCTCGTGGAGCGCACCCCGCTCGTCCGAAATTCTCAGGAAGGGGCCGAGTGCGCCCTGAAGCTGGCGTGCGACGCACGGTACGCCTGTCGCAACGGCGGTTTCTACTCCACCACTTTGGGAGCCGCCCTGCTGCCTCCTGCCCCGCACCGGTTCCGGCCCGGCCTCCAGCGCGCGATCTGGGAGCGGTCCGAACAACTGGTGGGCCTGTCGTGACCCGCCCCACCAAGGAGCTTCACATGCGCGACATCACGCCCGAGGCTGCGAACCGCTCCCAGCCAGTCGGCGGGTGGGCCTCGCCCGGCCCCATGAACGGCACGGACACCCTCTTCTGGAGGATGAATGCGAACCCGCTGACGCGCTCCCACGTCACCTGGCTCTGGTACCTCGATCAGGAACCGGACTGGGAATCCTTCCTGGAAGGCTGTAAGTGGATTCTGGCAAAACTTCCCCGCCTGACCCATCGGGTCGTCGACACGCCCGCGCGAGCCGGGACCCCGGCGTGGATCGCGGACCCCGACTTCCGCCTCGCCAGGCACGTCCACAGAATGCGTCTGCCCGATCCGGCAGGGCAGCGCGAGTTGCTCGACCTGGTCGAGTGGCGCAACAGCACGGACTTCGACCTGTTGCACCCTCCGTGGGAGGCCACCCTGGTCGAGGGCTACGAGCGGGGCCGGGCCGCGATCATCCTCAAATGGCACCACAGCATCGGTGACGCGGTCACCATTGTCGCGGCCATGAACAGGCTTTTGCCCGACTCCGTCACGGCCGGCCTTCCCGACCCTGTCCCACCATCGGACGGACGAACAGTTGCCCCGCCACAACCTTCGCTGTCCTGGGCGGCCCGTGGGGTCGTCGACGGCATAAGGGCGGCGGTGCGGGGAGCCGGCCTCATGCTGAGCTCGCCAGGCCGGGCGGGTGAGCGCAGCCGCCTTCTCGGCCGATTCGGCGCCCAGGTGTTCCAGCCGATCGCTTCCTCGCCGCTCCTGCGGGATCGCAGTTCAGCGAGTCGCATCGGCATGGTGACCGTTCCGCTGGCGGACCTGAAGGCCGTAGGCAAGGCCGCCGGCGTGTCCGTTACGTCCGCTTACGTGGCGGCGGTATTGGAAGCGTTCGGCCGCTATCACGAACACCACGGGGTGTTTCGCAGAAGTCTGCCGACGCTGGTGCCGGTGAACATCCGAGAACCGTCCGAGACCGGTGCGGGGAACATCATCGCCTCGGTACGGATAGCCGGACCCATCGGCGACATGTCGGCGCTCGCCCGGATGGCGCGGGTCCATGCCGCGATCACCGAGGCTCGCGACGTGGTGGTCAGGGATGTCTACACCACCCTGGCCGACCTGGGCTCGTGGGTGCCAGGACCGATCCACCAGTGGCTCGTCCCCCCCATGCTGCGCAGCGCCGTCGACCTCGTGGTGACCAGCGTTCCCGGGTTCTCCCGCGACACGTACGCAGCGGGCGCCCGAGTGGTGAACGCCGTGGCCTGGGCCCCCCGCGGCGCTGCCGCGGCCAACATGACGTTGCTCTCGCACGAGGGCACCTGCACGGTCGGGACCAACCTCGACCCCGCTGCGGTTCCTGACACCGACTTCTTCCACCACTGCCTGGAACAGAGCCTGAACGACCTGGCGGGCATCTGACCGCCCCGCGTCCGGCCGTCCACGGCGACGGCGGCGAGACCCGGGGACATTGGCCGCCCCGTGCTGTGAAAGCAAACCCACCGACCACCGACCTGACTACCGACCGGCAGGAGGCCGAGGCAGTGCGGATACCCCTGGAGCGGCAACTGCGTGAGGAAAGACGCCGGCTGCTGGACACGCTGGACGGGCTCTCCGACCAGGCGTTCGAGTCCGGTCACACGCTGTGCAGCGAATGGTCCCCGCGGGACATTCTCGCGCACCTCCTCGCCGTGGACCATCCCGTCGTCTCCTACCTCCCCTACGGAGTGTTCCCGCACAGGGCCAACCGGGCGCAGGTGCGGCGAGCGCGTCGGCTGCCGCGCAGCCGCATGATGACGCTGGGCCGCGCCTGGGCGGACCGCCCCTCCCTGACCAGCCGGTTGGGCGCCTCGATCACCCTTGGCGATCTCTCCATCCACCATCAGGACATCGTGCGCGGGCTGGGACTGCGACGGGACGTCCCCGCTTCCGCGTCGACCGCCATCCTCTGGGACGGGGCGATGCTGAGCATGAGCACCAACCTGCGGATTCTGCGGTACCGGCTGGTCCCCACCGACGGCCATCCCTCGATCGGACGGCCCCTCGCCCTGCCTGCCCCCGAGATCCACGGCACCAGGGAAGCACTCGGGCTGTGGCTCGCCGGACGTGACTGCGTGGCGGACGAGCTCGCCTTTCGCTGAGGGGCCTTCGCAGTGACCCCGTTCCTCCGTCGGCCGGATCGCACGTTCACACCGCGACAAGGAGCAAGCATGAGCCACCACTCACCAGCCGAACAGCGTGTGCAGGTGAACGGACTGTCGACGCTGTACTACGAAGCGGGGGAGGGCGCACCCGTCCTCGTGCTGCCCGGGGCCGGCGCCGACCCCAAAACCTGGTTCCGGGTCATGACGGAACTCGCCCGGACACATCGGGTCATCGTCCTGTCGTTGCCCGGGATGGGCGGCACCAGTCCGGGACAGAGTGTGCGTCCCGCGATGATGGCGTCCTTCGTGGCTGACTTCCTAGACGTTCTGGCCGTTGACTCCGTGGTCGCGTTGGGCCACTCCTACGGTGGTCTCGTGGTGGCCGAACTGGCTCTGCAACGGGCGGACGCCGTCAGCCGGCTGGTGCTGGTCGACGCCGGCGGCCTCGGCAGAGCGGCGCACCCGGCTGCGATCGCACTGTCCCTGCTGCCTGCGCGTGCGGCCGACGCGTTGTCCGCCGCTGTCTCCCTGCCCGGCGTTCCGACCGTATTCGCCCTCGCCAGCAATGTCCTGCTGCGGCAATCCTGGCGCATCCCTGGTCCAGTGTGGGCGGCCCAGCACCAACTGGCCCAGTCAAGAACGGCGTTGCGGGTATCGCTGGAGGTGTTCCGGGAGTGCGGCAGTCTCACCGGGCAACGCGAAAGCGTCATCGTGACTGACCGCTTGTGGGAGATCACTGTGCCGGCCCTGGTCATCTGGGGCGGCACCGACCAACTGTTCCCGGCGTGGCAGGGCTGGGCGGCGGCCCGCCGACTGCCGTCCGGGCGTTTCGTACTGCTGACGGGAGCCGGGCACCTCTCCTACCTGGACAGTCATCAGGAGTTCATGGACGCGCTTGGACCCTTCGTGCGCGACGACCTGACCAACGCGCGGTCGGATGACAGCGAGCTGACCGAGGAACGCGCGTGACTGGCGACGGTGACACGACGAAAGAGGGAGTCGGGCGGAGGGGCCGCCCTACTGACCCCCAGGAAGCCTGCCCGCCCGAGGGAGACCGGCAGGCGGACCCTCTCACGCACACCGGCCCGGTGCTCGTGGGACAGTCGCGCGCGGACCGGGAGGAACGGCACCGGGTGGTCATCATCGGGTCGGGGGTCGGGGGCAGCATCGCGGCCTTCCGGTTCGCTGAGGCAGGCATTGGCAACGTCGTCCTCGAGCGCGGTCGGCGCTGGCCCGTCACGCCCGCCGGCGACACCTTCCCGTGCTTTCCCTCCGCCGACCCCCGACTGATATGGCTGGACCGCGACTCCACCTCCCCGGCTGCCACCGGCAACCCACTGCTGTCCGCTCTCCGACGGGCGCTCTCGCTGGCACTGCCCCGATCTACTGGACTGCTGGAGGTAGACGTCCAGGACGGTGTGGTGCTCATCAACGGTGCGGGTGTCGGCGGCGGGACCCTGGTTTACGGAGGCGTGCTGGCCCAGCCACGCCGGGAACCCTTCCAGCAGTTGTTCCCTCCGGAGCTGGACTACGACGAACTTGACCGGATCTACTACCCGCGCGCCCGCGAACGACTGGTGGCGGCGCCGTTCCCCTCGAACCTGCTCCTACGCCACCCGTACCGGTCTAACCTCCTCTGGGACGTGGCCGCGAGGAAGTCCGGTCTGCCGACCGAAAGCATTGTGGGCAACTACGACTTCGACATCGTCCGGGCAGAACTCAACCGCACTCGCAAACCTGCGGCTATCAAAGGCCAGTACCACTTCACCGGCTGCAACAGCGGTGCGAAGATGAGCGCGGACCGCACGTACCTGCGCCGCGCCGAAGCCACCCAAAAGACCTCGGTACGGCCTCTGCACCGCGTGACCGACCTGTCCCAGGACACCGAAGGCAACTACCGCGTCCTCGCCGAGAGGCTGGACGAGCACGGTTCAGTACGGGAGAGGGTGGCCTTCATCTGCGACAAACTGGTGCTGGCGGCTGGAGCTCACACCCCACGGATGCTGTTGACCGCACGGGAAACCGGAACGCTGTCCCGGCTGCACGAGTCCATCGGCCACGGTTGGGGGTCCAACGGAGACCAGATGACCCTCATCAGAACGTCATCTCTGCCGATCGGCGCTTCACAGGGCGGACCTGCTGCCATGCTCGTGCGCAACGCCGAGGGCACCGCCGCCGTCATGCACGCCCCCATGCCCCTTCCTGTCGGCTCAGGTCTCCTGGTCTGCCTCGGCATGGGTATTTCCGACCGCTTCGGACAGTGGATGGTGACCGGTGACGGCCGCACCAAACTGCGGTGGACCGCCGACAACGACGCGACCCCGCGTCGCGCGGTGAACGACATCGTGCGCCGAGTGACACATCACCTCCCGCCAGGCAGCAAGGTGACGGCCCCGCGCCCGAGCCACCCCGTCGTCGCGCACCCGGTGGGTGGAGTCGCGCTGGGCACAAGCACCGATCTTGACGGAAGGCTGCACGGATACGTGGGGCTGTACTGCCTGGACGGCGCTCTCCTGCCGGGCTCCGCCGCTGCCGTTAACCCGGCACTGACCATCGCGGCGTTAGTCGAACGCTGCCTCGACCACATCATCCCCGACTTCGACCGCCGCTGAGCTCGACTCCGAGGTTCCCCGGGGATGCGGAAGTCGATGACGGAGGGTCGGGTGGTTCTCATGAGAGGAACATCGACCATGGCTGCCCCCAGGAAATACCCCGCTGGAGTTGCGTGAGCTCTCCATCGCCTCCTCCACCTACTACCGCCGGCGCCGGGCCGAGAAGGAGCCCTGCGAGCAGCGGCGCCGCGACGACGGGCTCACCGAGCAGATCAAGGAGATCCATGCCGGGTCCGGTGGCATCTACGGGTCACCACGGGTGCACGCCATGCTGTTACGCGAGGGTGTCCACGTGGGCCGCAAGCGTGTCGAGCGGTTGATGCGCGAGGCCGATCTGGCGGGTCTCAGCCCGCGCCGCGGCGGCTTCACGCGCCGCGATCCCAAGGCCGCACTCGCCCCGGACCTTGTCAACCGGGACTTCACCGCCCAGGGGCCGAACCGGCTGGGGGCCACCGACCTGACGATGATCCCGACCGCCGAGGGACCCCTGTGGCTGTCCGCGATCCGCGACGCGTTCTCCCGCCGGGTCGTGGCCTGGGAAACCTCCGCCCGCGCGGACGCCGACCTGGTCCGGTCCAGCCTGGAGTACGCGCTCGCCTCCCGCGAGGTCGAGCCCGGCAAGCTCGTCCACCACGCCGACCAAAGCTGTCAACACACGTCCATCAAACTCACAACTTGCCTTTTACGAGCCGGTATTGAGACGCCGATGGGCTTGGCCCCCTGTCTGTCAGCCTTGGGCGAGACGTCCCGCTGTGACGGGTTAGCCTGAGAGGGCACGGCAGGAGAATCACTCGTTATGACCAGCACCGAACCGGCCGGGTCCGACCCGGTGCCGAGGCCGAAGCGCCGCACCTTCACATGGGAGTACAAGCTGCGGATTGGACCGCCCCGGGTTCGGTAGAGATCTCAGATCGTGGTGATGACCTGGGGTTTCGTGCGTTCGGTGTAGTAGTTGGCTTCGTATTCGACGGGTGGGACACGGCCTATCTCACCGTGGAGTCGTCGGTGGTTGTACCAGTCGACCCACTCGGCGGTGGCGAGCTCGACGTCGGGCAGCGTCTTCCATGGCCGTCGGTGCTTGATCAGCTCGGTCTTGAACAGGCCGATCGTGCTCTCCATCAGGGCATTGACAGTCGTAGGCATCGCCGACCGGTCCGATCGAGGCGGCGATGCCGGCGGCGTCCAGATGCTCGGCGAGCCGGAAACTCGTGTATTGCGACCCGGCGTCGGAATGATGGACCAACTCACCCGGCCGGTCGGGCTATTCGTCGCGGTCGCGTTGCCGGATCGCCGTCTCCAGGGCGTCCAGCACGAGGACCGTCTCCTTCACGGTCGCGGCGGACCAGCCGACGATCCGGCGGGAGAAGGTGTCCACGGCGAACGCGACGTAGACGACACCGGCCCAGGTCTTCACGTGGGTGAAGTCCGCGACCCAGCACCGGTTCGGGGCGGCGGCGACGAAGTCGCGGTCGACCGGATCGGGAGCACGCTCGGTCTGTCCGCCGGGGAGCGTGGTGATGACGCGCTTGCCGCGCACCGCACCCTGGATGCCGAGCTCGCGCATCAGGCGCTCGACGGTGCAGCGGGCCACGGCATGTCCCTGCCGGTTCAGCGCCAGATCCTCCTCGCGCCGTAGACGCGGTAGTTGGACGTGTAGACGTCCTGGATCCACTCCTTGAGACCCTCGTCGCGCACGGAACGGGCCGAGGGAGTTTCGAGGCGCTTCTTGCAGGCGTAGTACGTGGAAGGGGCGATCTTGCAGTCAGGCTCGGTGAGCGTTTCGCAGATCGGCTCGACCCCGCCGAAGCGGTCCCGGTGCTCGTCGGTGAACGCTACGAGCGTGTGTGTGGCCGGTCGAGCTCGGCCGCGAAGAAGGACGCCTTGGATCCAACGGGTCAAGGCAACACTCTC
Source organism: Streptomyces sp. NPDC097107 (assembly GCF_044762405.1). Classification (NCBI taxonomy): domain Bacteria; kingdom Bacillati; phylum Actinomycetota; class Actinomycetes; order Kitasatosporales; family Streptomycetaceae; genus Streptomyces; species Streptomyces sp. NPDC097107. Next base: position 552,475 of record NZ_JBIWEF010000005.1, read on the forward strand.
GGCCGGGGTGCGGAAACCCAGGCACTTGCGGGGCGGTCGTTGAGTGGCGGTGGCTCGGGCACTCCTCGCCGACGATCACCCTGGGTTACTATGCCCACTCCATGCCGGAGGCCGGGAGCAAGGGGCGGACGGCCATTGACGGACTGCTGGAGAGGCAGGGAGATTTGCATGCCGGTCCGAACTCCCCAGATTCTCTCCCGGGCTGATAATGGGGGATCGGCCGCTGCCGGGCGCATCGATTTTGACCGTGGATTGCAAGGTGTGTGAAGTGGATGGCCTGAGAAAATGCTGAGAGAGGTCACCGTCACCCGCTACGTCGAACCCCTGCGATCCGGCGGTTCCGTCCCCGGAGTCGTCGAGGCCGACGACCTCGGCACCTACGTCGTGAAGTTCACCGGCTCCGCGCAGGGCCGCAAAGCGCTGGTCGCCGAGGTGGTCGTCGGCGAGCTGGCGCGTGAGCTGGGGCTTCGGGTGCCGGAGTTGGTTCTCGCCCACTTCGACCCGTCGATCGCCGCCGACGAACCGCACGAGGAGGTGCGGGACCTGCTGAACGCCAGCGCGGGACTCAACCTCGGCATGGACTACCTGTCGGGCGGCGCCGACTTCACGCCCGAGGTCGCGGAGGTGTTCCCGGTGGACGCGGAGGAGGCCGGGCGCGTCGTCTGGCTGGACGCCCTCACGGTGAACGTCGACCGCACGGTGCACAGCTCCAACCTGATGGTCTGGCCGACCTTCGGCACCGCGCCCCCGCGCCTGTGGCTCATCGACCACGGGGCGGCCCTCGTCTTCCACCACCGCTGGGACGCCTCCGCACCGGACAAGGCGTACGACTTCCGCCACCACGCCCTCGGCAACTACGCGCCGGACGTCCGCGCCGCCGACGCCGAGCTGGCGCCGAAGGTGACCAGGGAGCTGCTGCGCGAGGTGGTGGCACGGGTGCCGGAGGTCTGGCTGACCTGCGAGGCCGGCTTCGACACGCCGGACGAGGTCCGGGGTGCCTACGTCGGCTATCTGCACGCGCGCGTCCGGGCCTCCCGCGACTGGCTGCCCACCGACTTCCCGACCCGCGAGGAGCTCGCCGCCGAGAACGCCGCCCGTGCTGCGCGCACCCGGCGGGGCCGTCCCGACTGGCTCAAGCGAGTACCCGATCTGCACGGCAAGCCGCCCGCCGAGCAGGACTGGTCCGCGCACCTGGGCTGAGACGCGTCCGCGCCCCCGGTGCTGTGCGGTACCGGGGGCGCGGACGGGCTCTCCTGCGGACGGGCTCTCCTGGGGCCGGGCGTCAGCCCTTCAGCTGCTCGTACGCCGGCAGCGTCAGGAAGTCGGCGTAGTCCTCGTCGAGGGAGACGGTCAGCAGCAGGTCGTGGGCCTGCTGCCAGTTGCCGGCCGCGAAGGCCTCGTCGCCGATCTCGGCGCGGATGTTCGCCAGCTCCTCGGCGGCGACCTTGCGGGCCAGCTCGGTGGTGACCTGCTCGCCGTTGTCGAGGACGACCTCCGCGTTGATCCACTGCCAGATCTGCGAGCGGGAGATCTCGGCGGTGGCCGCGTCCTCCATCAGGTTGAAGATGGCGACGGCGCCGAGGCCGCGCAGCCACGCCTCGATGTAGCGGATGCCGACCTGCACGGCGTTGACCAGGCCCGCGTACGTCGGCTTGGCGTCCAGGGAGTCGACGGCGATCAGGTCGGCCGCCTCGACGTCGACGTCCTCGCGCAGCCGGTCCTTCTGGTTGGGCCGGTCGCCGAGCACCTTGTCGAAGGACTCCATCGCGATCGGGACCAGGTCGGGGTGGGCGACCCAGGAGCCGTCGAAGCCGTCACCGGCCTCGCGGTCCTTGTCGGCGCGGACCTTCTCGAAGGCCACCTTGTTGACCTCGGCGTCCCGGCGGGACGGGATGAACGCCGCCATGCCGCCGATCGCGTGCGCGCCCCGCTTGTGGCAGGTGCGGACGAGGAGTTCGGTGTACGCGCGCATGAACGGGGCGGTCATCGTCACCGCGTTGCGGTCCGGGAGGACGAACTTGGCACCGCCGTCACGGAAGTTCTTGACGATGGAGAACAGGTAGTCCCAGCGGCCGGCGTTCAGCCCGGAGGCGTGGTCGCGCAGTTCGTAGAGGATCTCCTCCATCTCGTACGCGGCCGTGATCGTCTCGATCAGGACGGTGGCGCGGACGGTCCCCTGCGGGATGCCGGCGTAGTCCTGCGCGAAGACGAAGACCTCGTTCCAGAGGCGGGCCTCCAGGTGCGACTCCGTCTTCGGGAGGTAGAAGTACGGGCCCTTGCCGAGGTCCAGCAGACGCTGGGCGTTGTGGAAGAAGTACAGGCCGAAGTCGACCAGGGCACCGGGGACCGGCCGGCCGTCGACCCGGAGGTGGCGCTCGTCGAGGTGCCAGCCGCGCGGGCGCATCACGACCGTCGCCAGTTCCTCGTCCGGGCGCAGGGCGTACGACTTGCCGGTGCGCTCGTCGGTGAAGTCGATGCTCCGCGTGTAGGCGGAGGCCAGGTTGAGCTGACCGAGGACGACGTTCTCCCAGGTCGGCGCGGAGGCGTCCTCGAAGTCCGCGAGCCAGACCTTCGCGCCCGAGTTGAGGGCGTTGATGGTCATCTTGCGGTCGGTCGGGCCGGTGATCTCGACCCGGCGGTCCTGCAGCGCGGCCGGAGCGGGGGCCACTTTCCAGGAGTCGTCCGCGCGGACGGCGGCGGTCTCCGGGAGGAAGTCGAGGGTGGAGGTGCGGGCGATCTCGGCGCGGCGCTCCGCACGGCGGGCGAGGAGTTCGTCACGCCGGGGCGTGAACCGCCGGTGCAGCTCGGCCACGAAGGCGAGCGCCGCATCGGTGAGGACCTCCTCCTGCCGGGGCAGGGGCTCGGCGTCGACGATGGCCAGCGTGGACGGCGCTGGTGCGGACATGAGCTGTCACTTCCTTCAGCGGTGGCACCGGGTGCCAACGGGCACGTATGGGGCATAGCGCACTCGCTGTGCGGTTGAGTGCTTCTGGTCAGTGGATAGTAGTTTCCTCATTGTGGAACTTCAATGGTTTGTTGATGTCGAGATTCTCTGAGTCGAGGGAAGGTGGCGCCCAGTGCCACACTCCTTACTCAAGGTGGCGCAGGTCGGCCTCGGTATCGATGTCGTACGGCCGCGCCACGTCCGCGCACTCCACCAGTGTGATGTCCGCCTCGTGTTCCCTCAGATAGGCGCGTGCCCCCCGGTCCCCGGTGGCAGTCGCCGAGACGCCCGCCCAGTGGGCGGCGCCGAGGAGGACGGGATGTCCGCGTTCGCCCGCGTACGCCGCCGATGCGAGTGATGTCTCGTCCCGGCAGGCGGCGCGCACCCGCGCCATCGCCTCCGCTCCGATGCCGGGCTGGTCCACCAGTGAGACCAGCGCGGCCCGCAGCCCCGCCCCGGCCGGCCCGGCCAGCGAGCCGAGCCCGGCGCGCAGTGACGACCCCATGCCCTGCTCCCAGTCGGGGTTCTCCACGACGACGCACCCGTCGAGTACCGCGCGCGCGCGTACGGTCTCGGCCCGCGCCCCCAGGACGACGTGCACGCGGGCGCAACCGGCCGCGCGCAACGCGGCGATCGCGTGTTCGACGAGTGGTTGTCCACGGTGTTCGAGCAGTGCCTTGGGGCGTCCGCCGAGTCGCCGCCCGCCCCCGGCGGCGAGCAGCAGCCCCGCTACCTGGTCTTCGTTCTCCGTCATGCGTCCTGCATACCTGACCGCCCGCCAAACGCTCCGGCGTGCGCTGGGTTTCGGAAGACTGAAATTCGGTCCGCGCGGTGGCGCGTCCGGTGCGGGGTGGCGTTTACTGGCCCGCGTCCCCGGCGCCGGACCAGCGTCAGGGGCGCTCGGCGCGATCACCACGTAGGGGCGCACGACGGGGTGCGAGGGGAAGGGTTGTGTTGCGGAGCTTGGGGCAGAGGCAAGTGACCGTGGGTGACGAGGACGTGAGGGTGGCGGCACTGCGGACCGCGGTGTCCCGGTTGCGCTGCCAGCTCGCCCTGTTGCCTGCCGATTTCCCGGACCGGGCCATCGCCGAGGACGAACTGGCCGACCTTGCCGCGATGACGAACCACGGTGTCCCCGAGGTGCCGCGGCTGCGCCGCGCCCTGCTGCTGATAGCCGGCGCGATCGGCTCCGTCAGCGCCCTGTCCCGGGGACTGACGGAGGTCCGTCACGCCGTGGAACTGTTCGGCGAACCCCCGCGCCGCTGAGTCCCGTGCTGCTGGGTCCCGCGCCGCTGAGTTCCGCGCCGCTGGGTCCCGCCCCCGCGGGGTCCCGCGACGCGGCGGCGGGTCACGCCGCCGGGTTGCCGTTCGAGGTGAGCAGGGCCTCCGACAGCTCCGCCGCCACCTGCTGGAGCAGTGGCACCATCCGGTCGGTCGCGGCCTCCGTGACCCGGCCGGCCGGGCCGGAGATCGAGATCGCCGCAGCGGTGGGGGAGTTCGGCACGGAGACGGCCAGGCAGCGGACGCCGATCTCCTGCTCGTTGTCGTCGATCGCGTACCCCTGGCGGCGCACGTCCGCCAGCGCCGCGATGAAGCCGTCCGGAGTGGTGATCGTCTTGTCGGTCGCGGCCGGCATGCCGGTGCGGCCCAGCAGGGCCCGCACCTCGTCCGCCGGGAAGTCCGCGAGCAGCGCCTTGCCGACGCCCGTGGAGTGCGGCAGGACGCGGCGGCCGACCTCGGTGAACATGCGCATCGAGTGCTTGGACGGCACCTGGGCGACGTACACGATCTCGTCCCCGTCGAGCAGTGCCATGTTCGCCGTCTCGCCGGTCTCCTCGACCAGACGGGCCAGGTGCGGGCGGGCCCAGGTGCCGAGCAGCCGGGCGGCGGACTCGCCGAGCCGGATCAGGCGGGGGCCGAGCGCGTAGCGGCGGTTGGGCTGCTGGCGTACGTATCCGCAGGCCACGAGCGTGCGCATCAGGCGGTGGATGGTCGGCAGCGGCAGCCCGCTGCTCGCGGAGAGCTCGCTCAGGCCGACCTCGCCGCCCGCGTCCGCCATCCGTTCGAGCAGGTCGAAGGCGCGCTCCAGGGACTGGACGCCGCCTGTGGCGGACCTGGCGGAGTCGGTGGTGCTGGCGCTGGACGTCGGCACGGCACGTTCCTTTCGGGGCTGGCGGGAGGAAAGAAGCGTACCCGGCGGCCGGTTGACTACCGGCTTGTACGTAGCTACGTTCTGCTTGCTGGAATTCTAATTCCGCTTTGTGGAAACGTCCAGGGTGGGGTCGCTGGGCATGCCCGCACAAAGGGTGCCTCTTGACGGCGCGGAACCGGGAATGAAGACTCCTTCAACAGAACGTTGAAATCGGTGAGAGAGAGGTTCGGGTGTCCGAAGCTGAACTGGTGCTGCGCTCGACGCGCGTCATCACTCCCGAGGGGATACGCGCCGCGTCGATCGCGGTGACCGGGGAGAAGATCACGGCCGTCCTGCCGTACGACGCCCCCGTCCCGGCGGACGCCCGGCTGGAGGACGTCGGCGACCACGTCGTGCTGCCCGGCCTGGTCGACACCCACGTGCACGTGAACGACCCCGGCCGCACCGAGTGGGAGGGCTTCTGGACCGCCACCCGCGCCGCGGCGGCCGGCGGCATCACCACCCTCGTCGACATGCCGCTCAACTCCATCCCGCCGACCACCACGGTGGAGAACCTGCGCACCAAGCGCGAGGTCGCCGCCGACAAGGCCCACATCGACGTCGGCTTCTGGGGCGGCGCCCTGCCCGACAACGTCAAGGACCTGCGCCCGCTGCACGAGGCCGGGGTCTTCGGCTTCAAGGCCTTCCTGTCGCCGTCGGGCGTGGACGAGTTCCCGCACCTCGACCACGAGCAGCTCGCCCGGTCCCTCGCGGAGATCGCCGCCTTCGACGGCCTGCTGATCGTGCACGCCGAGGACCCGCACCACCTGGCCGCGGCCCCGCAGCAGGGCGGCCCGAAGTACTCGCACTTCCTCGCCAGCCGCCCGCGCGACGCCGAGGACACCGCGATCGCCGCGCTCCTCGCGCAGGCCAAGCGGCTCAACGCGCGCGTGCACGTGCTCCACCTGTCCTCCAGCGACGCTCTGCCGCTGATCGCCGAGGCCCGCGCCGACGGCGTACGGGTCACCGTCGAGACGTGCCCCCACTACCTCACCCTCACCGCCGAGGAAGTGCCGGACGGCGCCAGCGAGTTCAAGTGCTGCCCGCCGATCCGCGAGGCCGCCAACCAGGACCTGCTGTGGCAGGCCCTGGCGGACGGCACGATCGACTGCGTGGTCACCGACCACTCGCCGTCCACCGCCGACCTGAAGACCGACGACTTCGCCACCGCCTGGGGCGGCATCGCCGGCCTCCAGCTCAGCCTGCCGGCCATGTGGACCAAGGCCCGTGAGCGCGGCCACGGCCTGGAGGACATCGTGCGCTGGATGTCCGCGAACACGGCACGCCAGGTGGGACTCGACGGACGCAAGGGCGCCATCGCGGCCGGCCACGACGCCGACTTCGCGGTCCTCGCCCCGGACGAGGCGTTCACCGTCGACCCGGCCGCCCTCCAGCACCGCAACCGCGTCACCGCGTACGCGGGCAAGACCCTGTACGGCGTCGTGAAGTCCACCTGGCTGCGCGGACAGCGCGTCGTGGCGGACGGCGCGTTCACCGAGCCGAAGGGACAGCTCCTCACCCGGACCTGACCCGTCCGGACCCCTGAACCCAGCTCACCTCGAACGACCCCGAAAGGAACACCTGATCACCGTGACGGCCCAGCAGAACCCCTCGTTGGCCAGCTTCACCGGAGACGCGAACCCCTACGGAGGCGGCGACCCGTACGCGGACTACCGCACCGCCGACCTCCCCTTCACCCAGTACGCCAACCTTGCCGACCGGCAGCTCGGCGCGGGTGTCGTCGCCGCCAACGACGAGTTCTTCGCCCAGCGTGAGAACCTGCTGGTGCCCGAGCCCGCCGAGTTCGACCCCGAGCACTTCGGGCACAAGGGCAAGGTCATGGACGGCTGGGAGACCCGCCGCCGCCGCGGCGTCTCCGCCGAGCAGCCCTGGCCGACCGAGGACGACCACGACTGGGCGCTGATCCGCCTCGGCGCCCCCGGCGTCGTCCGCGGCATCGTCGTCGACACCGCCCACTTCCGCGGCAACTACCCGCAGGCGGTCTCCGTCGAGGGCGCCTCGGTCGCCGGCTCCCCGTCGCCCGAGGAGCTGCTCGCGGACGACGTGAAGTGGACGACCCTCGTCCCGCGCACCGCGGTCGGCGGCCACGCCGCCAACGGCTTCGCCGTCTCGGCCGAGCAGCGCTTCACGCACCTGCGCGTCAAGCAGCACCCCGACGGCGGCATCGCCCGCCTGCGCGTGTACGGCGAGGTCGTCCCGGACCCGGCGTGGCTCACCGCCCTCGGCACCTTCGACGTGGTCGCCCTGGAGAACGGCGGCCAGGTCGAGGACGCCTCCAACCTCTTCTACTCGCCGGCCACCAACACCATCCAGCCGGGCCGCTCCCGCAAGATGGACGACGGCTGGGAGACCCGCCGCCGGCGCGACCGGGGCAACGACTGGATCAGCTACCGGCTGGTGGACCGCGCCCAGATCCGCGCGGTCGAGATCGACACGGCGTACCTGAAGGGCAACTCGGCCGGCTGGGCGTCGGTGTCCGTGAAGGACGGCGAGTCCGGCGAGTGGCGCGAGGTACTGCCGCGCACCCGCATGCAGCCCGACACCAACCACCGCTTCGTCCTGCCCGAGGCGGCCGTCGGCACTCACGCGCGCGTGGACATCTTCCCCGACGGCGGCATCTCCCGCCTGCGCCTGTTCGGCTCGCTGACGGAGGACGGCGCCACTCACCTGGCCGCCCGCCACCAGGAACTCGGCGGCTGAGCCAGTAGACGGACCGCCCGCCACCAGGAACTCGGCGGCTGAGCCAGTAGACGGACCGGCCGCCTGCCGACCGGGGCGGCCGACCCACGACCGGGGCGGCCGCCCCACCGGAACGGGGCGGCCGGCCCGCCGAGACCCGCGGGGCGCACCGGCCGGACAGCACCGGTGCGCCCCGCGCGCGTCCGCGGACGAGCGCGCCACCCCCGCCGGTGCCGTCCCCGCAGCGGATCCGCCGCTTACGCCGCGTGCCCGCCGTCCACCGAGAACTCCGCGCCCGTCACGTACGAGGCAGCCGCCAGGTACGCCACCGTCGACGCGACCTCGTCCGCCGTGCCGAAGCGGCCCAGCGCCGTCATGGCCGCCTGCCCGTCGGCGTAGGGACCGTCCGCCGGGTTCATGTCGGTGTCGATCGGCCCGGGGTGGACGATGTTCGCCGTGATCCCCCGCGGGCCCAGCTCCCTGGCCAGGGCCTTGGTCAGCCCGATCAGCGCCGACTTACTCGTCGCGTAGAGCGTCCCGCCCGGTCCGGGCACCCGCTGGGTCATGCACGTGCCGATCGTGATGATCCGGCCGCCCTCGGACATGTGGGACGCGGCCGCCTGCGAGGTCAGGAAGACCCCGCGCACGTTCACGGCCAGCAGCCGGTCGACGTCGGCTAGCGACAGCCCCTCCAGCGGGCCGAGCAGGCCCATGCCCACGTTGTTGACCAGCACGTCGAGGCGTCCGCCGAGCGCCTGTGCCGCCCGCTCCACCACTCCGGCGGCCTCGTCGGCGTCGGCGGAGTCCGCCCGCAGGGCCACCGCCCGTCGCCCCAGTGCCTCGACGGCCCGGACGACGTCCGCGGCCGCGTCCTTGCCGTTCACATAGGTGAGGGCCACATCGGCGCCGTCCCTCGCCAGCCGCAGCGCGGTCGCCGCGCCGATACCGCGACTGCCGCCCGTCACCAGGGCGGTCCGGCCGGTCAGAGGTGCCGAAGGGTGAGCCGGTGTTTCCGTGTTCGTGTTCATGGGTCCATCCCAGCGGGCCGGGCCCCAGCGCGCTGGCGGCGAACGGACGTCGACCTGACCGATGAGTCGCCGGCGCCGGCGGAGTCCGAACCGGTGACAGCGAAGACCGCGGCACCGAAAGCAGGTACCCGTCATGGGCAAGCTCGTACTCACCACGTTCATCTCACTCGACGGCGTCCACCAGGCCCCCGGCGGGCCCCGGGAGGACACCCGCGACGGCTTCGAGCAGGGCGGCTGGAGCGTTCCGTACGGCGACGAGGACTTCGGCCGGTTCGTCGACGAGGTCTTCGGCCGCGTCGGCGCGTTCCTCCTCGGCCGCCGCACGTACGACATCTTCGCCTCGTACTGGCCGAAGATGACCGACCCGGCCGACCCCGTCGCGTCCAAGCTGAACGGTCTGCCGAAGTTCGTCGCCTCCACCACCCTCACCGACCCCGGCTGGGCGGGCACGACCGTGCTCGGCGGCGACCTGGCCAAGGAGGTCACGGCGCTGAAGGAGCGCACCGACGGGGAGCTCCAGGTGCACGGCAGCGGAGCGCTGGCGGGTTCGCTGCTGGCGCTCGACCTCGTCGACTCCGTTCGTACGAGCTGTGAACGCGCCGAAAACACATCTGGCTTCCCGGTAAACTCCACAGCCTTGTCATTGACATGCCACTGTCTACGCGCGTCATCATGAGGTCATGCGATTCCCCCCACGCGCCGCTCGGCTCGGCGCAGCAGCCGCAGTCCTGTCCGCCCTTCTCGTGGGTGGCACCGTCTCCGCGACCACGGCCGGCGCCGCCCCCGCGGCGGTCGGTGACATCTGCTACGGCGACCTGCCCCCACAGGCGCACGACACGCTCGACCTGATCGAGCAGGGCGGCCCCTACCCCTTCGAACAGGACGGCACCGTCTTCCAGAACAGGGAGGGCCTCCTGCCCAGTCAGTCCACCGGCTACTACCACGAGTACACGGTGATCACCCCTGGCGTCGACACGCGCGGTGCCCGCCGGATCGTCACCGGTGACGCCTCCCAGGAGGACTACTACACGGCCGACCACTACGCCTCGTTCGACCTCGTCGACCACGGCTGCTGAGGGCGGCGCCACCGGGCCCGGGGCAGGTCCCGGGGCCGGGGCCCGGGCTCACCCTGACTTCCGGCTCTCGGCGGCGGCGAACAGCGCGCCGCCGAGAGCGAGCAGCGCCACACTCGCGTAGACCTCGTAGCCATCGAGGAGACCGGTCCGCTGCACCAGGCCCCAATCCCACTCGGTGAACTCGTTCACCAGGCCCACCACACCTTGAAGTACGGCGATCAGGCCCAGGAACTCCAGCAATTCGTTCATGCCTCGACTCTCGCCCCGCGGTCCCCCCACACACATCGGCCGCGGGGCGAGCCTTTCCCGACGAAAGGCGCCGTCCTGCGCGACCCGGTGCGCCGAAAGTCGGCGGTTCCTGCGACTTCGGTCGGTGATCCCGTCCTACCGGCCGTCACGGCCGCCGTCGCTGCGTAGATTCGTCGACTGTGAACAGTGAGAAGCAGGTCACGACACCCCCCGCGTTCGGGAGGCGGCGCTGGGTGCTGCCGGCGACGCTGGTCGAGGACCTGTACCCGGAATACCGGCGGCCCGGCGGGCGGCCCCGGCGCTCCGCGCGCGACTGGATCGTCGATTTCACGTGCTTCCTGCTCGCGGTCGTCATCGGTCTGCTGGCCGCCGACACGCTCCAGGACGAGCCGGACCTCTCACTGGCCATGGAGGTCGCCGACCAGCTCGTCGGTGCCCTGGCCTGCGCCGCCGTCTGGCTCCGCCGCCGGTGGCCGGTCGGGCTGGCCGTGGCGATGGTGCCCGTCTCCCTCGTCTCGGCCACCGCGGGAGGTGCCGTCCTCGCCTCTCTGTTCACACTCGCCGTACACCGGCCCTTCCGGTACGTGGCCTGGACCGGCGGCGCGAGCTTCGCCCTGACGCCCCTGTTCTACTGGATGCGTCCGGAACCCGGCCTGCCGTACCTGGCGTCGCGCGTCGCCGCCCTCAACGACCGTGAACGCGAGGTCGCCGTCGCGGTCGGCAGGGGCCTGGCCAACGCCGCCATCGCGGCTGAACTCTTCATGAGCGTCGCCACCGTCAAGACCCACGTCTCACGCATCCTGGCCAAGCTCGACCTCAACAACCGGGTCCAGGTGGCCCTGCTGGTCTACGACGCGGGGCTGCTGGACGAAGAAGGGGAGGACCGGTCCTAGCCCTGTCGTCAGACTCCCGTCTGCCTCGCGACGCCATGCACGCACTCTCGCCGCACGGGGCCCTGACCCAAGTACATCCAGTACGGGGATCAGGGCCCCGCACGCCGAGAGCACGCACCTGACGCCGCGAGGCCCGCCCTCCGGGCGGACGACGGGAGTCTGACGACAGGACCTAGTCGCAGGCACGGGCGACTGCGGCGCCGCGTGATCGGCCTGGGGACTCGGAGCCCGCCGACGGCTTCCGCAGGAGGCCGCTCAGGAACCGGCTCACCCCGCCACGGACGCCTCGGCCCCCGGGATCTCCGTCAGCCGCACCGGCCTGCGTTCGCGCCGGGAGACCTCACAGGCCTCGGCGATCCGCAGCGCCTGAAGTGCCTCGCGCCCGTCGCACGGATTGGCCCGCTCGCCGCGCACGACCTCCACGAACGTGCTCAGCTCAGCCTCGTAGGCCGGACCGAACCGCTCCACGAAGCCGGTCCACGGCTTGTCCGCGGCCGGCGGCCCGGTGGGCTCCGTCGAGGCGATCGGCGTACGGTCGTCCAGGCCCACGACGATCTGGTCCAGCTCCCCGGCCAGCTCCATGCGCACGTCGTACCCCGCGCCGTTCAGCCGCGTCGCCGTCACCGTGGCCAGCGTGCCGTCGTCCAGCGTGAGGAGCGCCGCGCCCGTGTCCACGTCGTCCGCGGCGCGGAACATCGGCGGCCCGGCGTCGGACCCGGCGGCGTACACGTCGGTGATCTCCCGGCCGGTCACCCAGCGCAGGATGTCGAAGTCGTGGATGAGCGTGTCCCGGTAGAGCCCGCCGGACTGCGGCAGGTACGCGGCCGGCGGCGGCGCCTGGTCGCTGGTCACCGCCCGGACGGTGTGCAGTCGGCCGAGCCGCCCGGACCGTACCGCCTCACGGGCCCCCGTGTAGCCGGTGTCGAAGCGGCGCTGGAACCCCATCTGCAGGATCGTCCCGGCGGCTTCCACCTCGGCGATGGCCTGCAGCGTGCCGGGCAGGTCCAGGGCGATGGGCTTCTCGCAGAACACCGGTAAACCCGAGCGTGCTGCCCGACCGATCAGTTCGGCGTGGGCCGGCGTCGCCGTGGTGATCACCACGGCGTCCACGCCCCACTGGAAGATCTCGTCCACTCCCGGTGCCGCCGTCTCGCCCAGCCGGTGGGCCAGGTCCTGGGCACGCGCGATGTCGGCGTCCGTGAGGATCAGGGATCCGACGTCGCGGTGACGGCTGAGCGTGTTGGCGTGAACGGTACCGATGCGGCCCGTTCCGATGACCCCGATGCGCATGGAATCAAAGTGGGCTCACAGCCCGTGCGCTGTCAATGCGTATGTCCGGACAATCGAACTACACAACTTCCCGTCAACAGCGCACGGAGCTACGCTCGGCCCGTGCCGAAACCAGAAGTGGACCCCACCGTGTCGCTGGACCTCAGCGTGGATCGCAGCAGCCCCGTGCCGCTGTACTTCCAGCTGTCGCAGCAGCTGGAGGCGGCGATCGAGCACGGCGCGCTGACCCCCGGCAGCCTGCTGGGCAACGAGATCGAGCTGGCCGCGCGGCTCGGCCTGTCCCGGCCCACCGTCCGCCAGGCCATCCAGTCGCTCGTCGACAAGGGCCTGCTGGTGCGCCGTCGGGGCGTCGGCACCCAGGTCGTGCACAGCAAGGTCAAGCGCCCGCTCGAGCTCAGCAGTCTCTACGACGACCTGGAGGCGGCGGGCCAGCGCCCGGCCACGAAGGTCCTGGTCAACACCGTCGTTCCCGCGACCGCCGAGGTCGCCGCCGCGCTCGGCGTCGCCGAGGAGAGCGACGTGCACCGGGTGGAGCGGCTGCGGCTGACGCACGGAGAGCCGATGGCGTATCTGTGCAACCACCTGCCGCCCGGTCTCGTCGACCTGGACACCGCGCAACTGGAGGCCACCGGCCTGTACCGGCTGATGCGCGCCGCCGGGACAACGCTGCACAGCGCCCGCCAGTCCATCGGCGCCCGCGCCGCCACCGCCGACGAGGCCGAGCGGCTCGGCGAGGACGAGGGCGCCCCCCTGCTCACCATGGAGCGCACGACGTTCGACGACACGGGACGCGCGGTCGAGCTCGGCACGCACACCTACCGGCCGTCCCGCTACTCCTTCGAGTTCCAGCTACTCGTACGGTCCTGACCTGCGCCGACCGGCGGCCCGGGGGCGCCGTGAGGTTTCCCGCGCGGCTCGCCGTGCGAGTTCGTGCCAATGTCCGGACAATGTGACCGACGCCTGCTCCCCGGCGCCGAGTGATCGATTGCCATGTCGGACAATGGGGCGTTTGGGGTTTCGAGAACCCGGCCGGGTTCCCGCGGAGCCCCGGCACGCACAGCACGGCACAGCAAGAAGGGCACGGCCTCGTGGCACGGTTTCGGACATGGGTGGGCATAGCGCTGGCAGGGGCACTGTCGGTGTCCCTGGCCGGGTGCAGCAGTACCGGCGGCAAACGCGCCGAGGATGCCCGCAAGGCCGCGTCGGCCCAGGGGAAGGCGGCGGTGAACACGCCCCGCTGGACCTTCGCGATGATCACTCACTCGGGTGATGGCGACTCGTTCTGGGACATCGTCCAGAGCGGCGCCGAGCAGGCCGCGGTGAAGGACAACATCAACTTCCTGTACTCCCAGGACGACGAGGGTCAGCAGCAGGCGCAGCTCGTGAACGCGGCCATCGACAAGAAGGTCGACGGGATCATCGTCACGCTGGCCAAGCCCGCCGCCATGAAGTCCGCCCTGGCCCGCGCCCAGAAGGCGGGCATCCCCGTGATCACCGTGAACTCCGGCTCCGAGGAGTCCAAGGAGTTCGGCGCGCTCACGCACATCGGACAGGACGAGACGATCGCCGGCGAGGCGGTCGGCGAGGAACTGAACGAGCGGGGCCGCGAGCAGGCGATCTGCGTGCTGCACGAGCAGGGCAACGTCGGTCACGAGCAGCGCTGCGACGGCGTCGAGAAGAGCTTCGACGGCAAGATCCAGCGGCTCTACGTCAACGGCACCAGCATGCCGGACGTGCAGTCCGCCATCGAGGCCAAGCTCCAGACCGACGAGTCGGTCGACGCGGTCGTCACCCTGGGCGCCCCCTACGCCGACACCGCGGTGAAGGCCAAGCAGGGCGCGGGCAGCAAGGCCGAGATCGACACCTTCGACCTCAACGCCAAGGTGGCCGCCGGACTGGAGGACGGCACCCTGGGCTTCGCCGTCGACCAGCAGCCCTACCTCCAGGGCTACGAGGCGGTCGACCTGCTGTGGCTGTACAAGTACAACGCCGACGTCCTCGGCGGCGGCCGCCCGGTGCTCACCGGGCCGCAGATCATCACCAAGGACGACGCCGCCGAGCTGGCCGACTACACGAAGCGGGGCACTCGATGAGTGCCGGCACGGACGTGGCGACCGCTGACGAGAGGATTCTGCAGACCTCGCCGCTGCGGAAACTGCTGGGCCGCCCCGAGCTGGGCTCCGTAGTCGGCGCGATCGCCGTCTTCGTCTTCTTCGCGTTCTTCGCCGACAGCTTCCTGCGCGCCACCAGCCTCAGCACGGTCCTCTACGCCGCCTCCACGATCGGCATCATGGCAGTCCCGGTGGCGCTGCTGATGATCGGCGGCGAGTTCGACCTGTCCGCGGGCGTCATGGTCACCTCGTCGGCGCTGGTTTCGTCGATGTTCAGCTACCAGATGACCGCCAACGTCTGGGTCGGCGTCGGCGTCTCCCTGCTGGTCACCCTGGCGATCGGCGCCTTCAACGGCTTCATGCTCACCCGCACCAAGCTGCCCAGCTTCATCATCACGCTCGGCACCTTCCTGATGCTGACCGGCCTGAACCTGGGCTTCACCAAGCTGATCGATGGCACCGTCTCCACCAAGACGATCGCCGACATGGAGGGCTTCCCCTCCGCCCGTGAGGTCTTCGCCTCCACGCTCACCATCGGCGGCGTCGGCTTCAAGGTCACCATCCTGTGGTGGCTCGCCCTGGTCGCCGTCGCCAGCTGGATCCTGCTGCGCACCCGCGCCGGCAACTGGATCTTCGCGGTCGGCGGAAACAAGGACGCCGCCCGCGCGGTCGGCGTCCCGGTCAGCAAGACCAGGATCGGCCTGTACATGGGCGTGGGGTTCGGCGCCTGGATCTCGGGCCAGCACCTGCTCTTCTCCTACGACGTCGTCCAGTCCGGCGAGGGCGTCGGCAACGAGCTGATCTACATCATCGCGGCCGTCATCGGCGGCTGCCTGATCACCGGCGGCTACGGCAGCGCGGTCGGCTCGGCGGTCGGCGCGTTCATCTTCGGCATGACCAGCAAGGGCATCGTCTTCGCCGAGTGGAACCCCGACTGGTTCAAGTTCTTCCTCGGAGCGATGCTGCTCCTCGCGACCCTGCTCAACGCCTGGGTCCGCAAGCGCGCGGAGGCCACCAAGTGACCGGGACCCCAGCACGTACGGCGCTCGTCGAACTGTCCGGCGTCAGCAAGAACTACGGCAACGTCCGCGCCCTCGAAGGCGTGTCCCTGAAGGTCCACGCGGGCGAGATCACCTGCGTGCTGGGCGACAACGGCGCCGGCAAGTCGACCCTCATCAAGATCATCGCCGGTCTGCACCAGCACGACGGCGGCACCCTGAGCCTCGACGGCGAGGAGACCCGCCTCTCCTCCCCGCGCGAGGCACTGGACCGCGGCATCGCCACCGTCTACCAGGACCTGGCCGTCGTCCCCCTCATGCCGGTCTGGCGCAATTTCTTCCTCGGATCGGAGCCGCGCAAGGGCGTCGCCCCGTTCAAGCGCATGGACGTCGACCACATGCGCCGCACCACCCGCGCCGAACTCCTGCGCATGGGCATCGATCTCCGCGACGTCGACCAGCCCATCGGCACCCTCTCCGGCGGCGAGCGCCAGTGCGTGGCGATCGCCCGCGCGGTGCACTTCGGCGCGAAGGTGCTGGTACTGGACGAGCCGACGGCGGCACTGGGCGTGAAGCAGTCCGGCGTCGTCCTGAAGTACGTGGCGGCGGCCCGCGACCAGGGCCTCGGTGTTGTCCTCATCACCCACAACCCGCATCACGCGTACCTGGTGGGCGACCGGTTCGTCCTGCTGAAGCGCGGCACGATGGTGGGCAACCACGAGCGCGAGGACATCACCCTGGACGAGCTGACGCGGCAGATGGCGGGCGGAACGGAGCTGGACGATCTACGCCACGAACTGGAACGCAGCTAGGGGCGCGGGGAACGGTGCGACCAGCCACAACGAGCCCGCACCCGGCAACGAACCCCTTCCACCCACCCCTGTCCATTCGGCACCCAGCGTGAGCGTGCGGCACAATCGCACCCGATGAGCACCTACCGCGACTTCACCGCCCCCATCGGCTCCCGCCGCGCCCCGGTCCTGCGCACCGTGGGCACGAGGGAACGCCGCTCGCACCTCACGGCTCCCCGCGTGCCGACGGTCGGCATCGACATCGGCGGTACGAAAGTCATGGCGGGCGTCGTCGACGCCGACGGCAACATCCTGGAGAAGCTCCGCACGGAGACCCCGGACAAGTCCAAGAGCCCCAAGGTCGTCGAGGACACCATCGTCGAACTGGTGCTGGACCTCTCCGACCGGCACGACGTGCACGCCGTCGGCATCGGCGCGGCCGGCTGGGTCGACGCCGACCGCAACCGCGTGCTGTTCGCCCCCCACCTGTCCTGGCGCAACGAACCGCTGCGCGACCGCATCGCCGGCCGTCTCGCCGTGCCCGTCCTGGTGGACAACGACGCCAACACCGCCGCCTGGGCCGAGTGGCGCTTCGGCGCCGGCCGCGGCGAGGACCACCTCGTCATGATCACGCTCGGCACCGGGATCGGCGGCGCGATCCTGGAGGACGGCCAGGTCAAGCGCGGCAAGTACGGGGTCGCCGGCGAGTTCGGCCACATGCAGGTCGTCCCCGGCGGCCACCGCTGCCCGTGCGGCAACCGCGGCTGCTGGGAGCAGTACAGCTCCGGCAACGCTCTGGTCAGGGAGGCCCGCGAGCTGGCCGCCGCCGACTCGCCGGTGGCGTACGGGATCATCGAGCACGTCAAGGGCAGCATCGGCGACATCACCGGCCCGATGATCACCGAGCTGGCCCGCGACGGCGACGCCATGTGCATCGAGCTGCTCCAGGACATCGGGCAGTGGCTGGGCGTCGGCATCGCGAACCTCGCCGCGGCCCTCGACCCGTCCTGTTTCGTGATCGGCGGCGGGGTCAGCGCCGCCGACGACCTGCTGATCGGCCCCGCGCGCGACGCCTTCAAGCGCCAGCTCACCGGACGCGGCTACCGCCCCGAGGCCCGCATCGTCCGCGCCCAGCTCGGCCCCGAGGCCGGGATGGTGGGTGCCGCCGACCTGTCCCGGCTGGTCGCCCGCAGATTCCGCCGCGCCAAGAGGCGCCGGGTGGAGCGGTACGAGCGGTACGAGCGGTACGCGGAGGCCCGCCGCACGCCCCGGGAGTCGCTGTGACGGAGTCCCTGCCCCACCAGGCCGGGCCCCCGGACGGGCCCCGGCGTCCGGTGGAAGACCGCCGGCACAAGATCCGCCGCCGGTCGCTCACCCTGCTCATCATCGTGCTGCTCATCGGCATCCCGGCCGGCTACCTCATGATCTCCGCCAACCAGAGCCGCGACAGCGGCCGGGAGAAGGAGGCGAAGTACGCGGCGACCGGCATGACCGAGGGCTGGCCGTCCAAACTGCAGCGCCGCGTCTACGAGGTGCCCGTCCCGGTCCCGTCCGAAGAGGTCGCCCACTACGAGACGAACAACTGGAAGACCAGTCGCCTCTACGTCCAGTTCGAGACCACCAACGCCGGCCTGGACGCCTTCCTGGCGGGGCTGGGCGTCGACCGGGACGCACTGGAGAGCGGCAGGATCGCCATCAGCGACCGCGCCCAGCGGGTCACCGGCTGGGAGTTCGGCGGGTCCGGCTCCTGGTACGGCCTCGTCAACGAGCAGCGCAACCCGGCGCCCACCCAGGACGTCGTGGTGAACATGGACGACCCGGACTACCCGATGGTGTACGTCGTCTCGCGCACGGTTCCCTAGACCGCGCACGTGCGTCGCCGACCGGGTCCCGGCAGGGCGCCGGGGCCGATTGTCAGACCCCGCCCGTAAAGTCGAAGACATCTGATCAGGCACACGGGCGGGAGGTGACAGGACGTATGAGCGACATGGCCGTGGTGGGCCGGATGGCCGCCGGGCGAGCGAGGGAGCGGGACGAGGCGACGCAGCCGGAGGCAGCCACTTTGTCCGTCCCCGTCCGGCTCGCGGCCGTCTTCCTGCCCGCACCTCTCCCGCGCGACGGACGGATCGCCTTCTGGGACCCCGAGGACGGCCCCGCGGCCACCGCCCTTCCCGGGTACGGGGCGGCTGCCGTTCCGCCTCCCGGGGACGGCGGGTCGGCCGCTCCGCCTCCCGGCGGCGGGTCGGCCGCTCCGCCTTCCGGGGACGGCGGGTCCGCCGCCTCGCCTCCCGGGCACGGCGCCCGGCCCGCCGGGTCCATGGACCTCACCGTCGTACGGCGGCACGGCGCCGGGGTGCGACGCCGGACGACGGCCGCGATGTCCCTCCCGCTCGCCGAGGCGCTGCCCCTGCTGGTGCGCGCCAGGCACGACCCGGCCGCCCACCCGGCGACCGCCTGCTGGGGCGCCGCGGCCCTGCACGCCCTGCGGCTCGCCGCGCGCGGCCGGCTCCTGCCCGGCCTGACGGCGACGGGACACGACGCCTGGCGGGCCGGCCCGCTGGACCCCGACGACATCGCGCACCTGCGGTCGGTGGCCGCCGCCCTGCCCCCGGAGGGCCACGCGGTCCCGCTGGACGGCCCCGGCCCGGTCCGGCTGCCGGAGCCGGAAGCACTCGTCCGAGCCTTCCTGGACGCGGTCGCCGACACCCTGCCCCGCACCCCGGCCGCGCCCCATGCCTCGGGCCGGCCCTTCGCCGCACGCGCGGCGCAACGCCTGCCGGACGCCCACGACTGGGCCGCGGAGGTCGCCGCCGGCATGGACGCGGGCGTGCGGATCTCGCTGCGCCTGGATCTGTCGGCGTACGACCTGTTCGACGGGGACGACGAGGGCAACGGCGGCGCGCGCAGCGCGGGGGCGGCGGTCGTCCAGGTGCACAGCCTCGCCGACCCCACCCTCGTGGCCGACGCGGCGGACCTGTGGTCGGGAGCGGCCGACGCGGCGTTCGGTCCTCGCGCGCGCGTGGACGCCGCCCTCGGGGTGCGGCGCGCGGCGCGGGTCTGGCCGCCGCTCGACCGGCTCACCGAGCAGGACGTGCCCGACGTCCTCAGCCTCTCCGAGGAGGAGGTCATCGACCTGCTGGGCGTGGCGGCCGGCCGGCTCTCCGCCGCCGGGGTCGCCGTGCACTGGCCCCGCGACCTCGCCCAGGACCTCACCGCGACCGCGGTGGTCCGGCCCGCGCCCGGCTCCGCGACCGACGGCACCGGCTTCTTCGAGAGCGAGGATCTCCTCCAGTTCCGCTGGCAGCTGGCGGTCGGCGGCGACCCGCTCACCGAGGCCGAGATGGACGCCCTCGCGGAGGCCCACCGTCCGGTCGTCCGGCTGCGCGACCGGTGGGTGCTGGTCGATCCCGCCCTGGCCCGCCGCGCCCGCAAGCGCGACCTCGGCCTGCTCGACCCGGTCGACGCCCTGTCCGTCGCCCTGACCGGCACCGCGGAGGCCGACGGCGAGACGGTCGAGGTGGTGCCGGTCGGCGCGCTGGCCGCCCTGCGCGACCGGCTCACGGCAGGTGTCCGCCCGGCCGAACCGCCGCCCGGCCTGCACGCCACCCTCCGCGACTACCAGCTGCGCGGCCTGGCCTGGCTCGACCTCATGACCTCGCTCGGCCTCGGCGGCTGCCTCGCCGACGACATGGGCCTCGGCAAGACGGTCACCGTCATCGCCCTGCACCTCAAGCGGGCCCGCACCGAACCGACCCTGGTGGTCTGCCCGGCCTCACTGCTGGGCAATTGGCAGCGGGAGATCACCCGGTTCGCACCCGGCCTCCCCGTCCGCCGCTTCCACGGCCCCGACCGCACCCTGGACGACCTGACCGGCGGCTTCGTCCTCACCACGTACGGCACGATGCGGTCCGCCGCGGCGACCCTGGCCGAGCGGCCTTGGGGCATGGTCGTCGCGGACGAGGCGCAGCACGTCAAGAACCCGTTCTCGGCGACGGCGAAGGCCCTGCGCACGATCCCGTCCCCCGCGCGCGTGGCGCTGACCGGCACACCGGTGGAGAACAACCTCTCCGAGCTGTGGGCGCTGCTCGACTGGACCACCCCTGGGCTCCTCGGCCCCCTGAAGTCCTTCCGCGCCCGGCACGCGCGCGCGGTGGAGAACGGCGAGGACGAACAGGCGGTGGAGCGCCTCGCCGGCCTGATCCGCCCCTTCCTGCTGCGCCGCAAGAAGTCCGATCCGGGCATCGTCCCGGAGCTGCCGCCGAAGACCGAGACGGACCACCCCGTCCCGCTCACCCGCGAACAGGCCGCACTGTACGAGGCGGTGGTGCGCGAGTCGATGCTCGCCATCGAGTCGGCCGAGGGCATGGGCCGCCGGGGCCTGGTGCTCAAGCTCCTGACCTCGCTGAAGCAGATCTGCGACCACCCCGCACTGTTCCTCAAGGAGGAACACCCGCCGGGCCCAGCGGATCGACTGACCGCACGCTCCGGCAAACTCGCCCTGCTCGACGAGCTGTTGGACACACTCCTGGCGGAGGACGGGTCGGCGCTCGTCTTCACGCAGTACGTCGGCATGGCCCGCCTCATCACCTCCCACCTGACCGCCCGCGCGATCCCGGTCGACCTGCTGCACGGCGGTACGCCGGTGCCGGAGCGCGAGCACATGGTGGACCGCTTCCAGAGCGGGGCCACGCCGGTCCTCGTCCTCTCCCTGAAGGCCGCCGGCACCGGCCTGAACCTCACCCGCGCGGGCCACGTCGTGCACTTCGACCGCTGGTGGAATCCGGCGGTCGAGGAACAGGCCACCGACCGCGCCTACCGCATCGGCCAGACCCAGCCGGTCCAGGTGCACCGCCTCATCACCGAGGGCACGGTCGAGGACCGCATCGCCGAGATGCTCCAGTCCAAGCGCGCCCTGGCCGACGCGGTCCTCGGCTCCGGCGAGGCGGCCCTCACCGAACTCACGGTCCGCGAACTGTCCGACCTGGTGTCCCTGCGGAGGCCGTCATGACCTCCCGGCCCGCCGACGAGGCCCGCCGCGCTCTGCGCGAGGCACGCGAGCGAGGCGAGGGGGCGGCGCCAGGCGCGACCGTCGAGGCCGAAGCGGAGGCCGAAGCCGAAGCCGGAGCCGACGCCCCCGAACGCGAGCCGGCGCCGGCACAGGCGCAAGGCCATGACCAGTACCAGCACCGGCACCAGGATTCGCACCAGCACCAGCACCAGCATCCTGACGAGGGCCGGGATCGGGATCGGAAGTCGGAGGAGCGCACCGGGCGGCCCCGCCCCGGGGACGTCGCACGCGCGGCCCTGCGCAGTGCGCGGACCGCACGGCATGCGGGGGAGGACGATGGAGCGGGCGGCGCGACGGGGGAGGGGACCAACCGGCCCGAAGAAGTGACTCGCTCTGCTGAGCGGCCGGTTGTCTCTGACGGAACATCTGACGGAACAACAGCCGCCGCCCCGGCGGATCACTCCGATGATGGGGCGGCCTCTGCCTCGGTCTCCGACCCGACGTTGCTCCCCGGTGAGGCGACCGACCCTGCTCCGACGCACCCTCCCGCCGACGCGGCTTCCGCGGCACGCCCCGGATCGGCGGGCGCGAGCGACAGCCGGCCGGCGGATGTGGCGCGTGAGGCGTTGCGGGCGGCTCGCCGGCAGGCGACGGCGGACACCGCTGCCAAGGGAGCGGAGGGCACGCGGCGGCTGTCCCGCCCGGCCCGTCGTCCGCAGGGGGGCGGCGGTTCCCGCACCGCCGACGCCCGCGCACGGGCCGTACGGGACTTCGCGGCGGACGCGTTCCGGCTCCCGCCGGAGGCGGACCCCGACGGGGATGCCCCGACCCCGGACGAGCCTCCCTCCGACTCCAGCCCCACGCCGTCTCGCGCCGCGCGTTCGGACGCCCCCGCCGAGGGCCCGACTCCTGCCGCCGGCGAGCCATGGCTTCCATCGCTTCCGTCCACGTCGTCCTACGAGCCACCGCCCCCACGCCGGCAGGCGCCGCCGCGACCCGGGCGTGCCCCGGCGGCGGCGCCGGGCCGGGCTCCGAATCCGGCAGCGCACGGCCAGGCGTTCCCCCCACCGCCCACGAACCAGGCGTTCCCCCCACCGCCCACGAACCAGGCGTTCCACCCACCGCCCGCGTCCCCGCGCACCCCCCGCTCGATGGCCGCGCCGGGCCGGGACGGCGAGCTGCGTCGTACCTTCCCCGCCCTCCCGCCCCGCGCGGTGGCGGACGGGAGTCTCGCCGGGACCTGGTGGGGAAACGCGTGGGTGACGGCGTTGGAGGAGGGCGCTCTGGACGCCGCGCGGCTGGCGCGAGGGCGCGGGTACGCCGAGCGGGGACACGTCGATGCGATCACCGTGACGCCCGGCCTGGTCCTCGCCTACGTGCAGGGCAGCCGGCCCCGGCCGTACCGCGTGCAGATGCGGCTGCGCACGCTCGACGACGCCGCCTGGGAGCGGTTCCTGGACGTGGCCGTCGAGCGTCCCGGCCACATCGCCGCGCTCCTCGACAAGGAGCTGCCCCACTCCCTGGCCGACTGCGGTGTCCCGCTGCTCCCCGGCCCCGGCGACCTCGCCCCGCAGTGCAGTTGCCCCGACTCCGGGCACCCCTGCAAGCACGCCGCCGCCCTCTGCTACCAGACGGCACGCCTGCTCGACGCCGACCCGTTCGTCCTGCTCCTGCTGCGCGGCCGGGGCGAACGCGAGCTGCTCGACACCCTGTCCCGGCTGAACGCGGCCCGTGCGGCCCGCGCCGCCCAGGATCGCGGACCGGCGCCCCTGCCCGGTGTCCGGGCCGCCGAGGCACTGACGGCCCGCGCCCTGCCGCCCCTCCCGGCGCCGCTGCCCCCGCCCCCGCATCCCGAACAGCCCCCGGCCTACCCGGCGGCACCGGGCGGCCCCGACCCCTTCGCGCTGGACCAGCTGGCCACCGACGCCGCCGCCCGCGCCCACGCCCTGCTCACCACGGGCCGCGACCCGGTCGGCGGGCTGACGCTGTGGCAGGACGCCGTGCGCCTCGCCGCGGCCCGCCCCGGTTCCGGTCTCACCGTCGGCACCCGAGCGCTCTACGCGTCCCTCGCGAAGGCCGCCGGCCGCCACACGGCGGAGCTGGCGCGCGCCGTGGCCGCCTGGCGCCAGGGCGGGCCGGAGGGCCTCGACGTTCTGGAGGAGCCCTGGGACCCGCCGGCCGGCCGCTTCGACCGAGCCCGCCCGCTGCTGCTCGCCGCCGACCTCCCCGCCTTCCGCCCCTGGCGCAACCGCCTCACCCACCCCCAAGGCCACGTCCAGCTCAGGCTCGGCCGGGCAGGGCTCTGGTACGCCTACGAGTCGGAACCCGGCCGGGACGACTGGTGGCCGCGCGGCAGCCCCGACCTCGACCCGGTCGGCGCCCTGACGGGCCTGGGCGGCCCCGGCGACCTCTGACCGACCGCCCCGCCGCCACCACCTGCCGGTAGGGCCGGCCCCGGCGGGTACCCGGACCCCGCACAGTTCAGGGGAGATGAGCGCTCATGATCTCGCAAACCGTCTCGCGAACCGCGAAGGTCCCCTCGGGAGACGCGAGCCTGGACGGCGACCTGACGCTTCCCGCCGGGGCGCTGGGGGTGATTCTGTTCGCACACGGCAGTGGCAGCTCACGACTCAGCCCCCGCAACCGGGCGGTCGCCGCCGGTCTGCACCGGTCCGGGTTCGGCACGCTGCTGCTGGACCTGCTGACCGAGGAAGAGGAGCGCGTAGACGCCGCCACGGCCCGGCACCGCTTCGACATCGTGCTACTGACCCGGCGGTTGACGGACGCCGTCGACTGGCTGGAGCGGCGCCCGGACACCGCGGAGCTGTCCGTGGGCCTGTTCGGGGCGAGTACCGGAGCGGGGGCCGCGCTCGTGGCGGCCGCCGAGCGGGCGACCCGGGTGTCCGCCGTGGTGTCGCGGGGCGGGCGGCCGGACCTGGCCGGTGACGTACTGCCTCTGGTCACGGCCCCGGTCCTGCTCGTCGTCGGTGGCAGCGACGCGGCGGTACTCGATCTCAACCGGGAGGCCGCCGAAGAACTGTCGGCGCCCCACCGGATCCATGTCGTACCGGGCGCCACACACCTCTTCCCGGAACCCGGCGCACTGGCACAGGTGACGGAGGCCGCCGCCGGCTGGTTCCGCGACCACGTGCCCGAACAGCTTCCGTGACCACGCGCGAAGGACTTCCGTGACCACGTGCCGAGGGACTTCCGTGACCACGTGCCGAAGGAGTTCCGTGACCACGCGCCGAAGGACTTCCGTGACCACGTGCCGAAGGCTTCCGTGACCACGTGCCCGAGCGACTTCAGCGACCGGCCGCGGTCGGCCCGCCACGGTTTCACCGGCGTCCGGAGGGAAACCCGGACAGCGGCGCACACGCTTCGCCTCACGTGAGAAGGGCGGACACCAGGCCATGCGATTCCACGACCGCACGGAGGCCGGCCGGGAACTCGCCCTCCGGCTGAAGGAGCGGGCAGCGACCGGCGAGTTCCCGGACACCGTCGTCCTCGCGCTGCCCCGAGGCGGTGTCCCCGTGGCCGCCCAGGTCGCGCGGGCACTCGATGCGCCGCTGGACGTGCTGGTCGTACGCAAGATCGGTCTTCCCGGCCGGCCGGAGGCGGGCATCGGAGCGATCGTGGGCGACGATCAACCGCTGTTCGACCGCCGCGTCCTGGAGATGCTCGGCCTGAGCGAACACCGCCTCGCCCCGGACGTGCAACGCGAGCGCGCCGAACTGCACCGCCGCGCTCTGCTCTACCGGGGCGACCGGTCCGCGCCCGACGTCAGGGACCGGACCGTGATCCTCGTCGACGACGGTCTGGCCACCGGAGCCACCGCCCGCGCCGCCCTGCGGCACCTGCGCCGCCTGGCCCCCGCACGGCTGATCCTGGCGGTTCCCGTCGGTGCCGCCGAGTCCTGCGCCGAGATGCGCTCGGCGGCCGACGACGTCGTCTGCCTGTACCAGCCGTCGGACTTCCAGGCGGTCGGCCTCTGGTACGAGGACTTCGAGCAGGTGAGCGACGACGAGGTGACCGGAACACTGCACGAACTCAGCACCTCGAAGCACGACAGCTGAAGTACGGAGCCGGACCGCGCGGACCGCCCCGGAGCACGGTCTGCCCATACACTCCGGAGCCGAACCGGGACCATGGACCGCCGTCACACTCGGCCCACGCCCACCCTGGTTGTTCCGTCCATGCCCATATCGGCATGAACGCCGGATGATGCGCACACACCGATGACCAGGCACCTGGCATCGCTCCGAGAGCGCGACCATCCTCCAGGAGGCAGCCGACATGGGACAGCCGCACCCTCCGCTCCGCGCCCCGAAGGGCCGCCACCTCCTCGAAGGCGTCCGCCGATGGATCACCGCCGCGGTCGGCGCCCTCGCCCTGACCGCCGCGCTGGTGGCCGCGGGCCCGCCGGCGTCCGCCGCCGGCCTGACCCGGGTCACCGGGTTCGGTACCAACCCCGGCAACCTGTCCATGTACGCGTACGTGCCGGACGCCCTGCCCGCCGGCGCGCCGCTCGTGGTCGCCCTGCACGGCTGCACGCAGAGCGCGAACGACTACTACGCGCACTCGGGATGGCCGAAGTTCGCCGACCGCTACGGCTTCGCGGCGGTCTTCCCCCAGACGAGCGGCGCGAACAACGCCAACTCCTGCTTCAACTGGTTCCAGCCGGGCGACAGTGCCCGCGGCCGTGGCGAGGCACTGTCGATCAAACAGATGGTGGACGAGGCGATCTCGCGGTACGGCAGCGACCCCGAACGGGTCTTCATCACGGGCCTGTCGGCCGGCGGCGGCATGACGGCGAACATGCTCGCCGCCTACCCCGACGTCTTCGCGGGCGGCGCCGTCGACTCCGGGCTGCCCGCTTCCTGCGCCGACAGCGTGACCGCGGCCTACACCTGCATGTACAGCCCGCCCGACAGGTCACCGGCCCAGTGGGGGAACCTGGTGCGTTCCGCCGCTCCCGCGGGCACCACCTCCTGGCCGCGCGTGGCGATCTGGCAGGGCACCGCCGACACCACCGTCCGGCCCGCCAACGCCACCGAACTTCGCGACCAGTGGACCGACGTGTGGGGCACGGGCCAGACCCCCTCCCGTACCGAGAGCCTCCCCGGAGGCACCACACGAAGCGTCTACGCCGACGCCTCCGGCCGGTCCGCGGTCGAGGTCTACTCGATCTCCGGCATGGCACACGGGCTCGCGGTCGACCCGGGCAGCGGCGCCGAGCAGTGCGGCACCGCCGGCACCTACTACCTCGACACCGTCTGCTCCAGCTACCACACAGCTGTCTTCTGGGGGCTGGGCGGCGACGGTGGCGGCGAGGAGCCCGGGACGCTGCCCGCCCCCACAGGGCTGACCGTCACCGCGACCACCGGCTCCACCGCCTCCCTGAGCTGGACCGGTGTCACCGGAGCAGCCTCGTACGCCGTCCTCCGCGACGGCACCAAGGTGGCGACCACGACGTCGACCACCTTCACCGACACGGGCCTGGCCAGCGGCACCGCGTACGACTACACCGTGGCCGCCGTCGACTCCGGGGGCGCGGCGGGCCCGGCCTCGTCCACGGTCACCGCGACCACCTCCGGGTTCACGCCCACGTGCCACACGGCGAGCAACTACGCCCACACCGTAGCCGGACGGGCCTACGCGGACGGCGGATACACCTACGCTCAGGGCTCCGGACAGCCCATGGGCCTGTGGAACACCTTCACCACTCGCACCCTCCAGCAGACCTCACCCGGTCACTACGTGGTGGCCGACGCCGGATGCCCCGCCTGACCACCGTGCCGAACGGTCCGGACACCCCACCTGGACCGAAGCCGCATCGCCATCTCGCCTCTGGTCGAAGGCGCTTCGAACCGCCGGGACGATGTGCCGGCCGCGCCGCACGGACAGACTCGTTCAAGGCCGGGCGGCACCCACCCGCCACCCGGCCACCGAGCGAGCAGAAGGAGTGGGAGGCATGTTCGAGCAGGCACGGCGTCGGCGGGCCGCGAGGGCGGGTCACGTCCGGGGACGGGCGACTACTGAAGCCGTTCCGCTGGTGGCAGATGACTCTCCGGGCACTGTTCCGCATCCGGGGGACGAACGATGACGGCCGGCAGACGGCCTACGCCGTCGACGTCAGGCACTGGCAGAACGATTCTTCCGGCAACGTCGAAGCCGACCTGTACTTCGACCACGGGCGCCACGCCCACTCCGGACTCCCCGTCGCCCTTCCCGTCCCGGTCGGCACCGTCGAAGTGAGGATGAGCGCCTTCGGGCTCAAGCGCTGCCACGGCACCACCGGACAGGACACCGTCATCGCGTCCCGGGATCCCGACGACGCGTCCCCGATGGTGCGCGCCGGACCCGACACCTCCGGCGACGAGGGCTCACAGGTCCCATCCGCCTGCGACGGCCCCCCGCACCCAGGAGACCGATTGACGGCTTGAACGGGGCGGGCGAGGCGGTTTCGCGACGTGGGATGATGGCCGGTGACAAGGCGACGGCGGACGAGGAAGCCGGTGTGAATCCGGCGCGGTCCCGCCACTGTGATCGGCGAGCGAGTCCCGACAGGCCACTGCCCGGCAGCGGGTGGGAAGGCCGGGGCGAGCATCGACCCGAGAGCCAGGAGACTCACGCGGTCGCCTCCTCGACGGACCACCGGGGCGGATCTCCCCGGAGAGAGGGACGGCACCGCATGCCCGCAACGCCGACCGGACGGACGACTCACGACGCGAGGACCGAAGCGGTGGCCGGCGACGTGCCGTGCCGCATCGTCGTGTGCCGCGACTGCTGCTGCGGCAGCCCCAAAGTGACCGGCGTCGACCACGCCGCCCAGACCGAACGCCTGCGCGCCGCGGCACCGGTACGCGTCTCCGACTGCCTCGACGTCTGCGACCAGGCCAACGTCGTCGTCGTACAGCCCTCCGCCGAAGGCCGCGCCGCCGGTGCCCGGCCGGTCTGGCTCGGACTGGTCAACGACCCGGACGCTACCGAGGACATCGCCGCCTGGGCCCGCGCCGGTGGCCCCGGCGTGGCGCCCCGGCCGGACATCTTGGACCTCTACACCTTCACTCCACCCAGGCGCCGCCCGGCCCGCTGACGCCGCATCGGACCGACCGGACCGGCGTGGTCGGCGGCCTGTTCGA
Source organism: Streptomyces sp. NPDC097107 (assembly GCF_044762405.1). Taxonomy (NCBI): domain Bacteria; kingdom Bacillati; phylum Actinomycetota; class Actinomycetes; order Kitasatosporales; family Streptomycetaceae; genus Streptomyces; species Streptomyces sp. NPDC097107. The sequence continues at coordinate 580,899 of NZ_JBIWEF010000005.1, forward strand.
CGAAGGTGATGTGCCGGGCGATCCGGCGTGCGTCCCAGCCTCCTGGATCGGCTCCCCGTCGCCTTGGACAGCAGACCACCGCCGGTGCCCAGCCTGAACGCGGGCAGGCCGTGGCGGTGCGGCGGTGCGTGTTTGGTGCGTTTCCGGCGCGCTCAAGGCGAGGTCTTCACTGTGTTCGGGTGCGTAGTTGCTCGTTGATGCGCTGGGCTTCTTCGAGCTGGTCCTCGAGGACGATGATCCGGCAGGCGGCTTCGACGGCGGTGCCGGCGTCGACGAGTTCGCGGGCGCGGGCGGCGATGCGCAGTTGGTAGCGGGAGTAGCGGCGGTGGCCGCCTTCGGAGCGCAGGGGGGTGATCAGGCGGTGTTCGCCGAGGGATCGGAGGAAGGCGGGGGTGGTGCCGAGCATGTCGGCGGCCCGGCCCATGGTGTAGGCGGGGTAGTCGTCGTCGTCGAGCGGGACGGCGGCGGGGTGGGTACTGCCTGGGGGCATAGACCTCTTCTTCCGGGTGACGCGTCGAGGGGTCCGGGCGCCGACCGGCGCCCGGACCCCGAGCTTTCAACACCATCTGCCGGCTGA